>JAFTCS010000162.1 GCA_017454565.1 Clostridia bacterium | reverse complement strand
GACCCCGGAGCCACATCGTCACTGCTTGAAGAGTGTATCGACAGGTTTGGCGGTGAAAAACTGAAATATATTCTCCTTACCCACGGACATTTCGATCATATTGCAGGAGTTGCTCACCTGAAGGTTGAATATCCCGGAGCTAAAATCGTAATAGGCGAGGGGGATAAAAATTTCACTTCACAGGATAACCTGAACCTTGGATATCATTTCGGACTGACCTGTGACCCGTTCAAAGTTGATATGGCCGTAAATGAAGGTGATGAATTGCCCTTTGGCAGCTATAAAGTAAAAGTCCTTTCCACCCCCGGACACACCCGCGGAGGAGTGTGCTACATTATTGGCGACTGTATTTTTACCGGCGACACCCTGATAAGCGGTACCACAGGCAGAACCGACTTCCCGACCGGAAACCTGCATGATATGTACCGTTCAATGGCAAAGCTTGCAGCGATCGAGGAGAATTATAAGGTCTACAGCGGTCATGGTCCCGAATCTACAATGGAGCTTGAACGCCAGTACAACATATATATAAGGAAATTTCTGAAATGACAATATACATTAACAATGGTTTCCACTATGAAACCGAAAATCTTGTGCGCCTGTTTTTTCCCAACGACAAAATAAGCGTTATACATGAGCTGACGGACGAAAAGCCCCTGCCACTCGTCACAGCACTGACCTCTGAAACAGATGACGGAGTAAGAGTGTATGTTTCTGTCGAGACCGGTGATTTTTTCGCGGAGGACAGCAGCACAGTCGGTATCTCAGAAGATACGGAAAAGGACACTGAACGGTGTATAGCTGTTCGACTTTACAACATATTTGTCAAGCTTACAGGCAAAAAACAGCCCTGGGGGATACTCACAGGTGTTCGTCCTATCAAGCTTTTTCGCAGGCTGACCGAAAAATACGGCGAAGAGCATGCAAAACGTTACTTCACAGAGGAGCTTTTGGTGTCTGAGGAGAAAACCGCGCTCAGTGCCGTGACCGAAAAGCACGAAAAGAAGATACTTGCCCTCAGCAAGCCGCGTTCGTTCAGCCTTTATGTGTCCATACCGTTCTGCCCGTCAAGGTGTTCGTACTGCTCGTTCGTGTCACAGACCATTGAGAGCGCAAAAAAGCTTATCGAACCGTATTTTGAGCTGCTTTTAAAGGAAATAGAAGCGACCGCCCGGATATCCCGCGAATGCGGCCTGGTTTTAGAGAGCGTGTATATCGGCGGCGGCACACCCACAACTCTTAGTGCGGAGCAGCTTTCACGGCTCATTTCCGCGCTAAGGAGCAGCTTTGACATGAGCACCTGCCGCGAATTTACCGTTGAGGCCGGACGTCCCGACACAATAGACAGGGAAAAGCTGCTTGCCATCAAAAACGGCGGCGCCGACAGGATAAGCATTAACCCACAGACTCTCAATGATGACGTTCTGAAAGTCATCGGCAGGCGCCATACAGCCCGTCAGACTCTTGATGCCTTTGCGCTTGCCCGGGAGCTTTGCTTTAATCATATAAATATGGATCTTATTGCCGGTCTGCCGACTGACAATGTTGAAAGCTTTACAGCTACGCTTGATACGCTCTGCTCTCTTGCGCCAGAAAGCATAACCGTACATACCCTTGCCATGAAGCGATCCTCACATCTTACCATGCAAGGCAAAGAGCTTGACACCATCGGCGAGAGTCCCGCTGCCGGAATGCTCCGCTATTGTGAAAAGAAACTTGCAAGCGAGGGGTATCATCCCTACTATCTGTACAGACAGACCCGCATGGAGGGCAACCTTGAAAACGTCGGCTGGTCAAAGGACGGCTTTGACGGCCTGTACAATGTCTTTGTTATGGATGAGACGCATACTATCCTGGGAGTAGGCGCCGGTGCGGTCACAAAGCTTAAAAAGCCCGGATCCGAGCAGCTTGAACGCATATTCAACTACAAATACCCGTATGAATATATAAACGGCTTTGAAACGCTGTTAAGCAGAAAGGAAAGGGTGAAGACATTTTATGCAGAACTGGCTGAATACATATCGCAGATATGCCTGTGATATCGGACGCATCAACTCAGAAGCAGAAAATAATTCCGAGGACCTTGTTCTGACTGCGGAAAAAATATTTCACAATGATATACAGCAGATCGTAGAACGGATACTGAAAATCCCTGTAAAGCATCACATTATATTTCTGTCGGGTCCTTCAAGCAGCGGAAAGACCACCACAGGAAAGAAAATCGAAGAGGCCTTCCTGAAAAAGGGCTGCCACACAATTATGGTGTCCATGGATGACTTTTACCTTGGCAAGGAGTTCATCCGCAAGCTGCCCGACGGAAAGTATGATTTTGAATCGATCGACGCTCTTGACATTCCGCTTATGAAGAAGTGCGTACAGCTTATGGCTACCATGGGCGAGTGCGATATCCCGGTTTATGATTTCCCGAACAGCAGGAGAAGCGGCAAAACAAGGCATCTTGAGCTGAGGGACGATTCTGTGGTCATCATAGAGGGCATCCATGCGCTGAACCCGATCTTTGACGACGCCATTAACCGTGAATACGTCAGCAAGGTGTATGTCGCTGTCAAGCAGGGTGTAAAGAGCAACGAGGACTATGTTCTCACCAACAAGGACGTTCGTCTGGTCAGGCGCATAATGAGGGATAATCTTTTCCGCGGCGCGTCTACAAAGATGCTCATAGAGATGTGGCCTGATGTGGTAGAGGGCGAGAGGAAGAACATCCGCCCTTACAGATACAACAGCGACTTTACGCTCAATACCATTCACATTTACGAACCTTGCGTAATGAGGAACCATGCCCTTGAGCTGCTTGATACCGTAGACCCGGACAGTGAGGCCGGAAAGGTGGCAAAGCGCCTCAGCGCTTCTCTTCAGAGATTCGTAAGCATAGACAGCTCTCTTGTACCGGAAAATTCTCTGATAAGAGAGTTTATCGGCGGCGGTCTGTATGATTACTCCTGACAGAAAAAATGTGACAGAAAAATCTATGTATGATAAACGAAATTCGGGAAATAATCAACTTAAAAGTATTGAAGAATCGGCGTGATGATGGTATATTGTTGTAGATAAAACGACTTTTACAGGAGGAACCAACTATGAGCATAATGGAAGATGTACTTCTGAACGCAAAATCGGCAGTAGATACAGTAGGCAGGAAAGCCGGCAATGTTTTGGATAAGTCCAAGCTGAGACTTGCTTCCCTTGATATCAGAACGGAGCTTTCCAAGAAATACCGTATGCTGGGCAGGGTTTGTTATGAAGCACAGACCACCGGCAAGAATTACGATAAGAACATAGAGAAGCTTGTGACAGCCATAACCGAGCTGAACAACGAGCTGGCAAAGATAAACGACATGCTGGCAAAGTCAGAAAAAAAGACAAAGTGCACAGTCTGCGGCACCTATAACAATCAGGGTGCGGTTTTCTGCAGCAAGTGCGGCACAAAGATAGAGAAGGCTCCCGATGATGAGGATTACTCACAGGATGAGCTGCTGGATTTTGCCGAGGAGATTATGGACGAGGACGTCTGATCCGTAATTGTGATGCACCGTATAAGAATATTATGCGGTGCATATTCTTGTCAGACGGCTTTTTGGAACGGGGAAAATTGTGATGCTCTCCGGGCCGTATGCCGCCGGTTATGAAGGGAAGTGTTCCAGTGGGGAAAACTAAGGGCAGAAAATCGCAGTCATTCCTGAAGGGCGCAATGGTGCTCGGTTCAAGTATGATAATAGTCAAGATCATGGGCATGATCTATAAGATACTTCTCTCAAATCAGTACGGAGGAGTGGGAACGGGTCTTTTCAATTCTGCTTACGCGCTCTACAATCCGCTTTTTATGCTCTCAACGGCAGGATTTCCCATAGCCATCTCAAGAATGGTCTCGGAGAGTGTGACCAAAAAACGGTACAGGGACGTAAAGCAGATACATAGGATATCCGTTCCTATATTCGTTATTGCAGGCTGTATATGCTTTCTCATAATGATACTGGGCGGGTTTGTCTATGTAAAGCTTATCCACGCAGACAACGCTATATTTGCGCTGCTGTGCCTGTCGCCGACCATTTTTTTCGGCTGTCTTATGTCCATTTACAGAGGATACTTTGAAGGCATGCGCAACATGGTGCCAACGGCTGTTTCGGAGATAATAGAAGCCACCTGCAAGCTGTTTTTAGGCTTTACGGCTTCCTACGTTGTTACCAAGATCGGCATGAGCGCGTATGAGTCTACCGGCTATGTTTTCGGTACAAAATGTGCAAACGCGGTAGAAGCCGAGTCGGTCATCATCCCAATAGCCAT
>JAFTCS010000161.1 GCA_017454565.1 Clostridia bacterium | reverse complement strand
GATAAACAGAGCTTTACAAGCCAAATGTTTCATACCTTGTTTTTCACCCAATGGGTGCATTTGCGCCGCCTCTCGGCGGCGGGGTAGTTTTAAGCGAGCCGTTAGTAGGGGACGCCCTCGTGCGCAGGGCGTCCCCTCCCCCAAAACAGTCCACCGGACTGTTTTGGAGTTCACCCCTTGCGGAGCGCAGAAGCAAAAAGTGTTTCGCTCTCTGCGGAGAGCGAGTCAAGAGGGACTTTTGCGGAAAAGTCCCCCTTGACAATCCCCGAAAACGAACTTTTTCCGTTCTTAGTTTCACGGATTCAGGTATTTTAATATTATTTTGAAATATGAAGTATTTCTTCCGCCTTGCGAACCTGTTCTTCTGTGGGCGGTAGAATGCTTTCAAGAGGATAATCCATGCCAAGCTCTCTCCCTTTCATTACACCGAGAGTATGGAATGGCAATATCTCAACCCTCTCAACTGTTTTCAGCGTGGAAATGAACTCATACATAGTATCAAGATCATTCTCGTCATCGGTTACTCCGGGAACAAGGACATGTCTTATCCACATTTTTTTGCCGTGATCGGAAAGATACTGCGCCATTTTAAGGATATTGCCGTTGTCAACACCGGTCAGGCTCCTGTGGCCGGCACTGTCCATCATTTTCAGGTCAAGAATAAAGAGGTCGGTCAGCTCCATAAGTCTGTCAAATTTTTCAAGATAATCCATGTCATCAGAAAACGGCTCGCCGGCTGTATCAAGGGCAGTGTGGACACCCTCATTCTTTGCCATGCGGAAAAGTTCGGTAACAAATCCCATTTGCAGCAAAGGTTCTCCGCCGCTTACGGTTATGCCGCCGTTATTTTTCCAGTATGGTCTGTATTTGCGAATGTGAGCATACAGGTTCCCGGCAGTCCACTCCTTTCCCTCACCACTCCATGTGTCAGGGTTGTGGCAGAACTTACAGCGCATATGGCAGCCTTTCATAAATACAACAAAACGCACTCCCGGCCCGTCAACCAGTCCGAAGGTCTCAAGGGTATGAATGTGACCTGCGATATCCTTATTTTCCATGCTGCTCCTCCCCTTTATCCTGATAATCAATAACCTGCCTATGGACACCGATATTCCACAGGCAGGTTTTTTGTCACCTATATCAGACTTTCTCGTGTCAGCATCCTGATATTATCACATAGTCTTGTGGCAGGTGCGGGCGATAACGTCAAGCTGCTGTTCACGGGTAAGGTCAATGAATTTTACGGCATAACCGGAAACACGAATAGTAAAGTTTGCATATTCTTCCTTTTCGGGGTGCTCCATAGCATCTATGAGCTTTTCCGTACCGAATACGTTTACATTCAGATGATGCGCGCCCTGGTCGAAGTAGCCGTCCATGACCTGAACAAGATTGTTTACGCGCTCCTCCTCACTATGACCGAGAGCATCGGGACTGATGGTCTGGGTGTTGGAGATGCCGTCAAGCGCCCAGTGATAGGGCAGCTTTGCAACGGAGTTGAGGGAAGCAAGCAGGCCGTTCTGCTCGGCTCCGTAGCTGGGGTTTGCTCCGGGAGCAAGGGGTGCGCCTGCGCGGCGGCCGTCAGGCATGTTGCCGGTAGCCTTGCCGTATACCACGTTTGAAGTGATGGTAAGAATAGACGTAGTAGGCTCGGAATTTCTGTAGGTGTGATGCTTTTTGACCTTGGCAAGAAATGTCCTGAGCAGCCATACCGCAATATCATCGGCGCGGTCATCGTCATTTCCGTAGCGCGGGAAGTCGCCCTCTGTCTTGAAGTCGATGCAGATGCCGGCATCGTCACGGATAGCTTTCACGCGGGCATATTTGATAGCGCTCAGGGAATCCACCACATGCGAGAAGCCTGCTATTCCGGTGGCAAAGGTCCTGCGGACATCGGTATCTATAAGCGCCATTTCGGCAGCCTCATAGTAATACTTGTCGTGCATATAGTGAATGAGATTGAGCGTATTTACATACAGACCTGCAAGCCAGTCCATCATTACCTCATAGGCTGCGATGACCTCGTTATAGTCAAGATACTCAGAGGTTATCCTTCTGTAAGGCGGAGCCACCTGCTCGCGGTTCTTTGCGTCTACACCGCCGTTGAGGGCATAGAGAAGGCACTTTGCAAGGTTTGCTCTTGCTCCGAAGAACTGCATCTCCTTGCCGGTCTGCGTAGCGGAAACACAGCAGCATATAGAGTAATCATCGCCCCATACCGGCTTCATAACATCGTCGTTCTCGTACTGCACAGAGCTGGTGTCTATGGATATGCGGGAAGCGTACTTCTTGAAGGTCTCAGGAAGTGCCGACGAATAGAGCACAGTGAGATTCGGTTCGGGTGAAGGACCCATATTTTCAAGGGTATGCAGGAAACGGAAGTCGTTCTTCGTAACCATAGAGCGTCCGTCGCAGCCTATGCCGGCGACTTCAAGAGTAGCCCAGACCGGATCACCGGAGAAGAGCTGGTTGTATGATGGGATACGCGCAAACTTCACGATCCTGCACTTCATAACAAAATGATCTATAAGCTCCTGAGCCTCTTTCTCGGTCAGGGTGCCGCGTTCAAGATCTCTCTGAATATATATGTCAAGGAAGGTGGAAACTCTGCCGACGCTCATGGCAGCGCCGTTCTGGGTCTTGATAGCCGCAAGATATCCGAAATAAAGCCACTGAACGGCCTCTCTTGCATTCTTTGCCGGTGCCGAAATGTCAAAACCGTAGATAGCTGCCATTTCCTTCATGCCGTTGAGCGCCCTTATCTGCTTGGCGATCTCCTCACGCAGACGGATAACCTCTTCGGTCATTGTGCCGTCTCCGCAGTTTGCAAAATCGTTCTTCTTCTGCTCAATGAGATAATCTATACCGTAAAGTGCAACTCGCCTGTAATCACCCACAATGCGGCCTCTGCCGTAGGTATCGGGCAGACCTGTGATTATCTTGTTGTGGCGGACCATTTTCATCTCAGGAGTGTAGGTATCAAAAACGCCCTGATTGTGCGTGGTAACATATTCGTTGAATATCCTGTGCAGCTCCGGGTCGGGAGTATAGCCGTAGGTCTCGCAGGCCTGCTCAGCCATTTTTATACCGCCGAAAGGCATGAACGCGCGCTTGAGCGGCTTGTCGGTCTGTATGCCGACCACCTTTTCAAGCTCCTTGTCATCACTGATGTAGGCTGCACAGTAAGCGGTAAGACCTGAAACCACCTTTGTCTCCATATCAAGGACGCCGCCCTTGGCTCTCTCCTGCTTCTGGAGATCCTGCACAATGCCCCAGAGCTTTTCGGTAGCCTCTGTAGGCCCTTCAAGAAAGCTCTCGTCACCGTCATAAGGACGGTAGTTCTTCTGAATGAAGTCTCTTGTATTTATCTCCAACTTCCAGATCCTGCCTTCAAAGCCCTCCCAGGCTTCTTCAAATACCTTATTGTTCATTGGATCGTCTCCTTCCAAATGTCAGTATTTAATTCTTCTCAGCTGTTTGTAAGAGCAGATACGAGTTTTATCATTTTGTAGTGTAACGTATGGTACGGGTGTTGTTTTATCCATACTGCTCTTTGATATTGCACCGCAGAGCGTCACAATAAATGCGTTAACTTTAATATATAGCGATTTGACTGTTTTGTCAACGGTATTATCGTGCCAAAACAAATTATCGTACGCTTGACCAAAATATAATAATTATTCCTTTTTTTAATAGGTAAGTTTTTGCAAATCAAATTTATACCACAATATATTGTGCAGCAGCTATTCTGAATGTATATCTGTTGTATACCCTGTAAAGCAAAAAATATTTTCAGAAACAGATCAGCCGCCAATAACCAGGCTTCTTTTTTCCGCAGAGAAAAATTGGACATTATCCGATTGACATAGAGGCAGTTTTCTGATACAATAGTGTGGTTAATAAGCAAAAAATGTGAACAGAAAAGAAAGAATGAGGAATAAAATGGACAACATTGGTTTAGTTTCAGGATTCAGCGAGCTTATGCTTGATCCAAGGATAATGCGCGCACTGGATGAAATGGAATTTGAAGCACCCACAGAAATACAGGCTCAGGCAATACCTCTTATCCGAGAGGGAAAGGATGTCATCGGACGTTCACAGACCGGTACAGGAAAAACCATGGCCTTTGCAATTCCCGCAATAGAAAAGATAAATACCCGCGAGGACAAACCCACTGTGCAGGTGCTCATAATGTGCCCCACCAGAGAGCTCGCCCTGCAGTGCGGTGAGGAGATCAGGAAGCTTACAAAGTTCATCTGCGGTATACGTCCGGTAGAGGTCTACGGCGGTGCGGCTATGGACAGGCAGATAACCCAGCTCAAAAAAGCAAACGTGGTCATCGGCACACCCGGCAGAATTATGGACCACATGAGAAGGCGCACCCTCAGGCTCGACAACGTAAAATATGTCGTTCTTGACGAGGCGGACGAAATGCTGAGCATGGGCTTCAAAGAGGATATGGAGACCATTCTGAGGGAGACTCCCGAAGAGAGACAGACAGTGCTTTTCTCGGCCACCATGCCGCCCTCAATAATGGCAATCACCCATGAGTTCCAGAAAGACCCACAGGTGGTTCAGGTGAGCCGCAAGCAGATCACACTTGACAATATAGTGCAGCAGTATGTTGACGTGCCTATGGGCAGAAAGTCGGACGCATTAAAGCTGCTTTTGTATTATTATGCACCGTCGCTTTCGATGGTATTCTGCAACACCAAAAAAATGGCCGACGAGCTTACCGACAGCCTGCAAAAGAGCGGTTTCAACGCCGACGCTCTTCACGGCGACCTCAAGCAGAGTCAGCGCACCGCAGTTATGGATAAGTTCAAATACGGCACCACATCCATACTTGTAGCCACCGACGTTGCCGCAAGGGGCATTGACGTAAATGACGTTGAATTTGTGTTCAACTATGATATACCCCAGAACAATGAGTATTACGTTCACCGCATAGGCCGTACAGGAAGAGTCGGCAAGGACGGCACCTCAGTCACGATATGCAGCGGAAGACGCCAGGTAATGGAGCTTAGGGATATCGTGCGGGAACTTAAATGCACTGTCAGCGAGATACCCGTACCCACAGGCGAGGACATAAGGAACCGCATGCACGAAAAAAACTCGGAAACTGTAATTTCGGCACTTGAATCCGGCAAGGGAAAGGCTTATACTGATATGGTAAACATGCTTCTTGAAAAGGGCTATTCCCTGTTCGATATAGCTGCGGCTGCTCTTGAAATGAATTTCTCCGAAAAAGAGGTGCGCATTGCCGACATAAAGCAGGAGAAGAAACAGTACACCAAAAACGGAAACACAAATTTCAGCAGGATAGTAATAGATATCGGCCGTTCAAGCCATGCAGCCCCAAATCATCTTGTGGCATCCATAGCGGAACACAGCTCACTGCATGGGGCGGATATAGGCAAGATAGAAATTTATGACGATTATTCCGTTGTTGCCGTACCCTCTGACTCCATTGACGACGTTATTGACCGCATGTACGGGGCAAAGGTCTGCGGCAGACCGGTAAAGACAAGGCTTTTTGAGGAGCAGCAGAAGCATTCACACCGTCAGCACGGCAGCAGCCATGATTCCCGCAGAACAAAGACGAACGTCCGCAGCAGCAAAGGACGCGGAAACTCATCTCAAAGATATAACCGGCGCCACGGTGTGTAACATTATATATAAAACCGGGTGATCCTGATGAAAAAAAGAAACCCACTTATAGTTTTGGCTCTTGCCGCAGTGCTGGCATCAGCTTTCTGCGGCTGCTCAAAAAATAATAACGGGTCTGCAAAGCACAGCAAAGCTTCTTACAGTGAATCAGTCTCAGATGTCACCTCAGCAGCTTCATTACCGGAAAGCTCACAGGAGAGTGCCGAAAGCAGCAGTCCTTCACAAGTCTCAAAGGACACCTCAAAAAGTCCGGAGCCTTCCAAAGTGTCACAGACCTCTGAAGCATCGCAGGCATCGGCGCCGGTCGTTCTGCCCGTAGGCGTGAGCAGGGCATCAAAGGGCAAGCTGAAATACACCTCCAGCGTACTTTCGCTGAACGCAGTATTCCCGGAGGAGTTCTGCATTCTCAACACCGACTATATTCCCAGATTCGGAATATATCTCAGTAACGCTGAGGGTACAGCCACACTTCTTGCAGAATCCGTTGAGGACACCACCCTCACCTACCGCCAGATGTCCGATTACCTGAAAAGCCGCTATCCTGATGCGCGGGTATACACTACGGATCAGAAAGAAGTGATCTGCAAGATGATAACCACCGACCAGAGCGGCAACGAGGTTTTTGTTTTTCAGCGCATAAGGGTAAAAAACGGAGGCTACAACGAGATAGCTCTTTGCTGCCGTCCCGAAGACGCGGCAATATATGAAAAGGTATTTAACGACACATCGCTTTCATAAGACTATTACCTGAATCAGTGAAACTCTGAAAAGGATAAACATCGTTTTCGGGGGATGTCAGGGGGGACTTTTCCGCAAAAGTCCCCCTGACTCGCTCTCCGCAGAGAGCGAAACGCTTTGGGGGTTCGGGGGCGTAAGCCCCTGACATCTCAGGCTCTCAAAATTTATACTATCATCCCATGAATAAAAAATAAAAGTTTCGCTCAAACCTTTGAAAAGGCCGGCGAAACTTTTTTCTTTTATTGCGATATTATTATCAGTCGTTTACAATTATCAGACAGCCTGATGTGCAGCTCTTGGCGCATATACCGAAATCGGTGCAGTCCTCACATTTGCTGTGGTCTATCACAGCCACATTGTCGACTACCTTGATAGCGCCCATCGGACAAACACGTTCGCATCTCCTGCAGCCGAGACAACCGTTTGTACAGGCTTTTTTCGTTGCGGCTCCCTTATCCTTATTGCTGCATGTCACCATGACCATTTTCACGCTCTTTTCAAGGGTTATGAGCCTGTTCGGACAGGTCTTGACACATATACCTCAGCCTATGCAGGCATTTTTGTTTACCTTTGCCACTCCGTTGACAATGCAGATAGCATGCTCCGGACAGGCACTTACGCAGTCGCCCAGTCCGAGACAGCCGTAAGCACATGTTCCTTTGCCGCCGTAAAGAAGCTTTGCTCCTTTGCAGCTGTTCATGCCGTGATAATCCACCTTGTCATGGGTCCTGGTGCAGTCGCCGTTGCAGTGTACTGTGGCGGTTTTCTTCTCTACCTCAGCATAATCCCTGCCTAAAAGCTCACTCAGCTCCTTAGCCACCTTGCCGCCGCCCGGTACGCACAGATTTACAGCCGTATCGGGCTTTTCACAAAGCGCCTTTGCGTAGCCGTCACAGCCGGGAAATCCGCAGGCTCCGCAGTTTGCACCCGGCAGACATTCCCTTATCTTCGGAAGATTCTCGTCCTCCTTCACAGCCATTACCCGTGACGCCACGACCAGAACCACCGCGCATATTATTCCTATTATGACCACAGGTATTACCGCAGTCAGTATCGGTTCCAACTTCAAAGCACCTCCGTTAAGAGAACAGGTTTTCGATCACTCCGCCGAAACCCATAAATGAAAGTGACGTGATCGCCGCCGCAATAAGTGTAATGGGCAGTCCCCTGAAACACTCAGGTATATCGCTGCCCTCAATAGTGGAGCGCACACCTGAAAACATTACCATAGCCAGCATAAAGCCCAGCCCGCTGCCAAGAGAGTTCACCATTGACTCAATGAAAGTATAGTTCTCGCTTATGTTGAGAATGGTAACACCCAGCACAGCGCAGTTTGTGGTTATAAGAGGCAGGTACACACCCAGAGATTTGTGCAGCGAGGGCACATATCTTTTTAAGACTATCTCAACAAGCTGTACCAGAGCCGCAATTACCAGTATGAAAACGATCGTCTGCAAATAACCGAGATCCTTAGGGTCAAGCAGGAATTTCTGTATCGGCCATGTCACTGCGGTTGCAATGAGCATTACAAAAATTACAGCAAGGCTCATGCCCACCGCCGAACCAAGCTTTTTTGAAACGCCTAAAAACGGGCATATTCCAAGAAATTTGGAGAGAACATAGTTATTTATGAACACTGCGGAAAGCAGTATTATTATAAGGTTAGTCATCCTTGCCCGCCTCCTTCGCATCCTTGCCTGATGCCTTGCCGCAAATATCCGCCTGAGGACAGCCCTCACAGCCGAAGTCTGACTTTTTCGGCTTGCTCTTTCCGAACTTGTTCACGCAGGCAATAAGCAGACCGAACACCATAAAGCCGCCGGGAGCCATAGTGAGAATGGAAATTTTATTGTCTGTCAGGAAAGGTATCTCCATTCCGCAGAAAGTGCCGTTTCCGAATATCTCACGCACCGAAGCCATAAGAAACAGCGCCAGAGTAAAGCCTATGCCCATTCCCAGACCGTCAAAGGCTGATGCAAGGACCTTATTCTTGCTCGCAAACATCTCTGCCCTGCCGAGAATAATGCAGTTTACGACGATCAGCGGAAGATAAATGCCCAGGCTGTCATTCAGAGCAGGCGCGTATGCCTTTACGAGCATCTGCACCGCCGTTACCAGACCGGCGATAAGAACAATATAGCAGGGTATGCGCACCTTATCGGGAATGACCTTTCTCAGCGCAGAGATGAGGATATTTGAAAACAGCAGCACCACAGTAGCAGCCACACCCATTCCCAGAGCGTTTATAACGCTTGTGGAGGTAGCCAGAGTCGGGCATGTTCCCAGCACGAGAACAAGCACCGGGTTTTCTCTGATAATGCCCTTTGTAAAGTTGTTAAGCGTTTTCATCCCTTCACCTCCATGGCCAGCTTACAGGCGTCAAGAGCTATCCTCAACGCCTTTTTATAAGCGTTAGAGGATATGGTCGCTCCGGTTATAGCGTCAACCGACTCGCAGCCCCTTTTATCCTTGCCCACAAACTTATCACGGTAGCCGGAATTGTTGTCAACGGCCTTGGTTCCCACTCCGCTGGTCTCGCTGTGAGAAAGGGTCTTTACACCTGTGATCCTGCCGTCCATGTCAACTCCGCATATTATCTTGATATCCCCGCCATAGCCCTTGGTGTGAACCTGTACTACATATCCGGTACCGTTATCTCCTTTGTACAGCTCGTTTACGCCGTCGGGCAGCTTTGGAAAATCTAACTTTTCAAACTTTTTTGCATCGGGCAGAACCTCGCTGCGGGCTGCTGCCGCTGCCTGCTCTTCGGCTTTTATTATCACGGGCTGTGTAAGCTCGTTTACATACGCCAGCATAGCCGTCGCTATCAGACAGATAGACGCCAGCACTATGACGGGTTTGAGCATATCCTTCATGGCTCAGCACCTCCCGCCAAAGGCTTTACTCTTGTGAGTCTGTCTATATAGGGTGTGAGTATATTCATAATGAGTATGGAGAACGAGACTCCCTCCGGAAGATTTCCCCAGAAGCGTATCAGGACGGTTATAAGTCCGCAGCCGACGCCGAAAATGACTTTTCCCCATTTTGTGTGGGGCGTGGTGGAATAATCCGTAGCCATGAAGATCGCGCCAAGCAGCAGACCTCCGGAAAGAACCTGATAAAGCGGGTCTTTTCCGCAGAAAAATGCCATGAGCGCTACCGTTGACACAAAAACCAGCGGTGTGTGCCAGCTGATTACACGCCTTATAATAAGATAGACTCCGCCGATAAGCAGAGCCAGTGCGCAGGTCTCTCCGATACAGCCGGCATGCTTTCCAAGAAACAGGTCAAGATCTGAGGGCATCATGGAGATCGTGCACTTTGCCGCAGCTGCCAAAGGTGTGGCGGATGAAACAGCGTCCGGCGTCTTCATGGTGCCGGGATAGACCCAGTTTGTCATGGAGCCTGAAAATGCTACCATCATAACTATTCTTGCGGTAATGGCAGGATTTG
>JAFTCS010000160.1 GCA_017454565.1 Clostridia bacterium | reverse complement strand
AGTTTTTAACATTCCACCAACATGATTCAACAGTCATGTTGACAATAAAATTATCCCCTGAAATTTTCCACCCGGCACCAACACGTCCCAACAGGTCAGGATTTCCTGAAATGCCGGAATTTACAAGGCATTTCAGGGTTATCAACAAATAAACCGCCTCTACTACTACCACTGAAATATATAACTGTTATATAAAACCAAAAACCGAAAAGGAAGGATAAAATGAAATTCTCCTGCAGCAAGCAAAAACTTAACGAAGCTGTGTTAAATGTACAAAGAGCAGTCTCCGCAAAATCCACCATGCCGGCTCTTGAAGGAATACTCATAAGAACCAATAACGGCAGGATCGTGCTCACAGGCTATGATCTGGAAATAGGCATAACCACCTCTATAGACGCTATAATATATGCAGAGGGGGCAGTCGTTGTAGGCGCAAAGCTTTTCTCTGACATTATAAGAAGAATGCCGGAAGATCATATAAACATAGAAGCCGATGAAAAGCTCACAATATACATCACCAGCGGAAAGTCTGACTACAAGATCATCGGCATACCCGACAAGGAATTCCCCGAACTTCCCACAATTTCCGCAAGCGACCCTATTACAGTAAACGGAGAGCTCCTTCGCAGCATGATAAGCCAGACCATATATGCAATTTCTGACAAGGATATAAAACCTGCCCACAAGGGTTCTCTGTTCGAGATCGAAAACAAAACCATGAAAATCATCTCCGTTGACGGATACAGACTTGCGATCCGCAAGGAAAACATAGAATATGACGGAGAGAAGAAATTCATTGTTCCCGGAAAGTCACTTTCCGAGGTACAGAAGCTCATAAACGACAGCACCGAGAACGTGACCATAACCGTCGGCAGCAGACACATAATTTTCAGAATAGACGAATATTCGATAATAACAAGACTTATCGAAGATGAATTCATGAACTACAAGGCAGCAATACCAAACACACATTCAACCGAGCTGAAGGTAAACACAAGAAAGTTCATCGACACCATTGACAGAATGTCACTGCTGCTGAATGAAAGAATGAAGAGTCCGATAAGATGCAGAATAGACAACGGAGCAATAAAAACCTCCTGCAACACTCCGCTCGGTCAGGCTTATGACGAATTTGAAGCCGATATTGACGGTGAGGATCTCGAAATAGGCTTCGACAACAAATACATGCTGGACGCGCTGAAAAATACCGACACCGACGAAGTAAAGATACACATGAACGGTCCTCTCAGCCCGATAGTTCTGATGCCCAGTGAAGGTGAAAGCTTTATATTCCTGGTGCTTCCTGTGAGGTTAAGAAATGACAAATGATAGTTTTAAGCTGAAAGAGACCGAAGAATACATCAGGCTCTGTGATCTGCTGAAAATGACAGGTGAATTCGGCACCGGAGGTCAGGCAAAGTTAGCCATACAGTCAGGCGAAGTGCTTGTAAACGGGGAGATATGCACCCAGCGAGGCAAAAAAATGCACAGGGGAGACAAGGCTCTCTGTAACGGCAGGGTCATTGAGGTGTGCTGACTTGTTTATAAAAAGTATATCCTTTGAAAATTACAGAAATCTGAAAACAGATATATTTTTTCCGGCAAAGGGAATAAACGTCATCTATGGTGACAATGCTCAGGGTAAGACAAATCTGCTGGAATGTATATGGCTTTTCACAGGAGGCAGGTCGTTCCGCGGCGCAAGAGAAAATGAACTTGTCGCTTTCGGAACAAAATATGCAAAAATCTCACTTTGCTTTGAATCCGAAGAACGGGGACAGGGAATAGAAATCACAATTTCCGGCGGAAAGCGGAGTGCAGTCCTCAATGACGTACCGAAAAAGCAGATGTCACAGATAATAGGCAGCTTCTGTGCAGTGGTGTTCTCACCTAACCACCTCAGCCTGATAAAAAACGGCCCCGAAGAGAGACGAAACTTTATAGACGCGGCTCTGTGCCAGATAAAGCCCTCATACGCGGTAACACTCAGCCGCTACAAAAGAGCGCTGAACGAAAGGAATGCGCTGCTGAAGGATATTCCTAAAAACAGACAGCTTGAGGACATGCTTGACGTATGGGACGAAAAGCTTGCGGAAACGGGAGTGAAGATCTCCGCCGAACGCCGCAGATATGTAAAGCTGCTCTCAGGACCCGCAGGCGGCTTTTATGACGGGATATCATCGGGAAGAGAAACTCTCACTCTGGAATATAAGTCAAGTCTGACTGAAAACGGAGAAGAATCCCCGCAGGAGCTGATAAAAACAATGATATCAGCACTTGAAGCCAGACGGCAGGAGGATATTATGTGCGGCTACACCACAGTCGGAGTACACCGTGATGATCTTTCGGTGAAGATAAACGACAGGGACGCAAGAAAATTCGGTTCACAGGGTCAGCAGAGGAGCGCAGTGCTTGCCATGAAGCTTGCAGAAGCCTACGTTATCGGAAAGGAAAGGGGAGAGCAGCCGGTCATTCTCCTTGACGACGTTCTGAGCGAGCTTGACCCTTCAAGACAGAATTATCTTCTGAATAAGCTTGAGGGAATGCAGGTATTTATCACATGCTGCGAGGAAATATCCGACGCCGGAAATATTGTAAAGATAGAAAACGGAAAAATATTTTCTATGGAGGAATAATGCTTGTATCTTCATCTGGGAAACGACACTGTTATCAGAAAAGACGATATAATAGGAATTTTTGATCTGGAGGGTTCAACGGTTTCGGGCAGGACAAGAGATTTTCTTGCGTCAGCCGAAAAAAGCGGAATGATAGTGAACGTATCCGCCGAGCTGCCGAAATCCTTCGTACTGTGCCGTGAAAAGGAAGGCTTCAGGATATATATATGCCAGCTTTCGCCGGTAACCCTGATAAAAAGAGCCTCTCAGATGAACATGACAGGAGAATAGAGCGTGACCTTATACGTCATGCCCGGAATATACCTCAAAAACAGGGAAAGGAATGATACTGCGGTGTCAAATACAATTAAACTGCCGAGATGTCCTTATTGTCATAAAAAAATAGGCTACATAGGCTCCATGTTCATGAAGACAAAGGGCGAACACAACTGCAGCTCCTGCAAGTGCATATCAAATGTGGTCATAAGCAGGGGAGCATACGCTCTTGCCAGTGCGGTGTGCATTGTGGCTCTGCTGATAGTAGTGCTTTACACTCTGGGCGGAGATCACGGAAGCTACATGGGGATCGCCTGTGTATTGGCGCCGTTTATCATTTTTTACATTACAATACCGTTCTTCGTAAAGCTTATCCCGTGTAAGGATAAGTCCGCCGTGAACAAGATACTTGAAAAAAGAGCCTCAGCTATGCCTAACGAAACGGCGCTGGAGGCAATACAGAACGCAGCAAAGCCTGTGACTCTTGACGTTGAGGACGATTTCTCCGCAAGGTTTATGAAAGCCAAAAAGAGCAATATAGAGAAAAACGGCTTTACAGATCAGGAATATCAGCCTGCCGATGGTGAACCGGAGGATATAGGCAACACCAAGATAGATTTTGAGATAACCCAGGACAGAATAACCGAGGGTGACGACTTCACGGACGGCGGTGAAGAGCAGGATCCCGGAGAACCGGCGGACGATGTCTATGAAAATGCCGGAGAATATAACGAAGAGAATTACGGGCAGCCGGAAGAGTATTCCGGAGAAGAAAATTATGAGGTTCCCGGAGAATATGCCGGAGAAAATGAATATACTCAGCCGGAGAGATATGAAGAATATGATAATTCTCCGGAGGGGTATGAAGAAGAGTATAACTATGAGCAGCCCGGAGAATATGCCGGGGAAGATTATGAGACCGATGACAGCGCCGGAAAGTACCGGAATGAATGATACGGCAGGAGAAGAGGAGATATATGCCTAAATATCAGGTTTGTCCTTATTGTTGGGCAAAATACAGATATAAGGACGTAATTTCTTTTAAGGGAAAGATACAGGAGTGCTATCACTGCAAAAAGCGCTTTGCTGTAAAGAAGATATACAGGGCTGTACCCATAGCCATAGCCTGTGTGCTGATGGTAATAGTCAATCTGGTGCTTTTCAATACTGTGCCGGATATCGGAAAGGATACTTTCATTTTTATAGTTATGTTGGACGCCTCCGTTATACTGACGGCCTTTGTGATATCCCCGCTTTTTGTAAGGTTTTATAAGCTGCCAAAAAAGATGCAGAAGCCGGCGGATAAAAATAAAAAGCGATAATTGTTTTATCCGCCTTTAATACTATTATCATGTAAACAGATGGATTTAGCATCCTGTACTTTATAAGGGACAGGATAAACGCCTTAGAAGTCAGGGGCTGCGCCCCCGAACCTCCGAAGAGTTTCGCTCTCTGCGGAGAGCGGCCAAAGGCTCTGTCTTTGGAAACCGCAGCCTTTAAAAAGGCTGGCGAAACTCTATTGTTTGTCCACTTTTAAATCTGATATTAGTATAAAATAGATGAAAATAAACGATTTTTATTGAGGGTTAGCCCTCGGAACACTCCGGGATCTGCGCATGAAAGCAACAGCCGGAGTGCTGCCCCGTACCTGATGTCAGTCTTTTCAGGACGATGCTGCGAATGGGGAAAAGGAGGTACAGAAATATGGATCTGAACGAAATATCTCAGACAACGGAAAAATACGGAGCGGACGAAATACAGGTGCTTGAGGGACTTGAAGCTGTCAGAAAGCGCCCCGGAATGTACATTGGTTCTACCGGACCGAGAGGGCTTCATCATCTGGTTTATGAGATAGTGGATAACTCAATAGACGAGGCACTGGCAGGCTATTGCACGAAAATAGACGTGCGTATACTTCCCGGCGAAATAATAAAGGTGACCGACGACGGACGAGGTATTCCCGTAGGCATACAGCCTAAGCTTGGCATACCGGCGGTAACGGTCGTGTTCACGGTGCTTCATGCGGGAGGAAAGTTCGGCGGCGGAGGCTATAAAGTCGCCGGAGGTCTTCACGGTGTAGGCGCGTCAGTAGTGAACGCTCTTTCGGAGTGGACAGAGGTAGAGGTCTGCGACGGAACAGATGTGTACCGTCAGCGCTTTGAAAGAGGAAATCAGGCGACTGAGCTTGAAAAGATCGGAAAAGGCAATAAAACCGGTACCACAGTTACCTTCAAGGCTGACCGGGAGATCTTTGTCGAAACGGACGTCTATGACTATGAGGTGCTTTCCACAAGACTCAGGGAGCAGGCTTTCCTTAATGCCGGAGTACATATCGAGCTGACGGACGAGCGTGACCCTGAAAACATAGTCAGCAACGATTTCTGCTATGAGGGCGGGGTTTCAAGCTTTGTAGATTATATCCACAAGAAAAGGGCGCTGGATGTCATTCATCCGGATATAATACATTTTCAGGCAAAGAATGACGACGACACCGCTTCTGCCGAGATCGCCATGCAGTATAACGAAAGCTACAACGAACTGATACTTTCTTTTGCAAATAATATACACACAAACGACGGCGGAACCCATGAGGAAGGCTTCAAGCGTTCTCTTACCAGAGTGATGAACGATTATGCAAGAAAGTTCAATCTCATAAAAGAGGGCGAAAAGAACCTCAGCGGTGAGGACGTCAGAGAAGGTCTTACTGCGGTCATCAGCGTAAAGCTGAAGGACGCCCAGTTTGAAAGCCAGACAAAGGCAAAGCTTGGCAATACAGAAATGAGGACCCTTGTAGACAAGCTTGTAAGTGAGAAATTAGAGCAGTATCTTGAAGAAAACCCCGCAACAGCCAAGGCTATCTTTGAAAAAGCTCTTATGGCGGCAAGGGCAAGGGACGCCGCACGAAAGGCAAGGGATCTTGCCAGAAGAAAGACTGCCATGGAGGGCGCCGGTCTGCCCGGAAAGCTTGCCGACTGCCAGTCTAAAAATGTTGACGAGACAGAAATTTACATCGTTGAGGGCGATTCCGCAGGAGGTTCCGCAAAGGGCGGCCGTGACAGGCGTTTTCAGGCGATCCTGCCTCTCTGGGGCAAGATGCTCAACGTAGAAAAGGCAAGGCTTGACAAGGTATACGGCAATGACAAGCTCATGCCGGTAATTACGGCCCTGGGCTGCGGTATCGGTGATGAAATAGACCTGAACAAGCTGCGCTACGGCAAAATAATAATCATGGCGGATGCCGATGTCGACGGCTCCCACATCAGGACCCTGATGCTCACATTCTTCTTCCGCTTTATGCGTCCGCTTATCGAAGAAGGACACATTTATATAGCTCAGCCCCCGCTCTACAGGATAACCAAGGGCAAGGAGCACCACTATGCCTATTCCGATCAGGAAAGGGATAAGATAATGGAGGAGCTTGGCGGCAAGTATGAGATACAGCGCTATAAAGGTCTTGGTGAGATGGACGCCGAACAGCTCTGGGAGACCACTATGGACCCTGCCACCAGAATTATGCTCCGTGTGGAGATGGAGGATGCGGCAGCCGCAGACGAGGTGTTTACCATTCTTATGGGTGATAAGGTAGAGCCGAGAAGAGAATTCATAGAGAAAAACGCAAAGTATGTCCAGAATCTTGATATATGATTCTTTATAGAAAAGGGAACCTCTAAAAATTGTATCCTTCACGCAAAAGATGATCTAATACTGGCAAAGGAGATAATATGAAAGAAATAGATGACAGTTTAAACAGCGATATTCACAAACCTGATGAAGAAGCTGAGACAGAGATAAACGAGGACAATCCGGAATGGGACGGCACAGAGAGCGAGCTTGTGGCAGATGATGACGCCGAGGAATATGAGATACCTGAAACCGGTATAAAGCTCTCCTATGTGATGACTGAAAAAGAAATGTACAGGTGTCTGTACAACAGCGACATATACAAGACAAAGGGTTCAAGGGCGGTATTCTCTACCGCTGTGTTCGTGCTGGCTGCCGTGTGCTTTATAATTGCCTACTTTTACACAGAGGGGCAGTTTAAAACATATAACCTGATTTTCGTTATTTTCTGCGCCGTTATGATAGCCGTGGTCTGGCTTGTGCCCCATTTCCATATAAGGAGTATGGCAAAAATAGCCGCCAACGGTAAGAAGATAGAAGCGGAGATCTATCCCGACCATATAGATATAGGCAGCGGCAGCGGCGCCTGGAGCATTGAGCTTGACGGCAACTGCTATCTGTCGGAGTTCGACAATATCTTTATGATAAGCCAGAAGGACAGGAATTTTGCTATTCCTGAGAGAGTTATTGAACCGGAGGTCTACAACGAGGTAAAGGCTATACTTGTCTCCGGTACAAGACCAAAGGAAGAGTGATAATATGAGATGTGAGACCCGCATCGTTGCAAGATACGCCGAGACCGACCAGATGGGTGTGATACATCATGCGGTATATCCCGTATGGTTCGAGGTTTCAAGGACAGAATACATAAAAACAGCAGGCATGACCTACACTCAGCTTGAAAAAGCCGGCGTTATGATGCCGCTTTCGGAGCTTAGCTGCAAATACTATATGCCTGTCCATTATGAGGACGAGGTGACTATCATCACCGAGACCGTAAAGCTCACGTTTTCCAGAGTGACTTTCCGTTATCGTGTTATGCTCAACGGCTCTTTGATGGCGGAGGGTTCGTCTACCCATGCGTTTGTCAGCTCAGAAACTTTCCGCCCGATCAGCCTTAAAAAGGTCATGCCCGGACTTTATGAAAAGCTCAGGGAATCGGTCGTTGAGGAATGATCATGTCTGAAAGTATTTACAATGGCCTGATAGCCGAGTTTGAGCAAGATCTGACTATTGATGACTATAAATACGCTTACAGGCTGACCGAGCTTCGTCACGGCGCATCAAAGGGCAGGGAGTGGAAGGCGTCAGTTTTCTTTGCAGTGGCCGTGGGTTCTGTATGGTATGCAGTTTCACAGCGTTTTATTCTCAGTGAGATCATAATGCCGGCTCTGCTGCTTGGTATAAGCGTGTATTTATGTGTATACTATCTTTTTATACTGCCGTCAAGGACTGCAAAAAAGGCTGAACGCATATACAAGACATCAAAATATATTTCTATAGTAGACGACAAAAATATTCTTACTCAGAGTGATATCCGAAGGTGTGTGGTGGCGACCGGAAAGCCCTCACAATCAGCTGATGATTTTTCAAAGTATAAATAATAATGTCGTTTACTATACATTTTATTTAATAATTAGTATAACAGCCCACATTAAGGAAAGAGGTGCATTTGCTTTGGATACTGAACAGAATGAGAGAGAGTCAAAGATCATAGACGTAGATATAGAGGGAGAAATGAAAAAATCCTTCCTTGACTATTCGATGTCGGTTATCGTATCGAGAGCGCTGCCGGATGTAAGAGACGGATTGAAGCCTGTTCACAGAAGAATATTGTATTCTCAGTATGAGGATAATCTGACGCCGGACAAGCCCTATAAAAAGTGCGCTACCACAGTCGGTAACGTGCTGGGCCGGTACCATCCTCACGGAGACAGCTCGGTATATGAAGCTCTTGTAAGACTTGCGCAGGATTTCTCAATGCGCTACACTCTTGTAGACGGTCACGGAAATTTCGGCTCAGTAGACGGAGACCCGCCTGCCGCTTACAGATATACAGAGTCAAAAATGAGCAAGATAAGCGTTGAGATGCTTACGGATATCGACAAGGAAACGGTAGATTTCGTGCCGAACTATGACGACAGCCGCAAGGAACCCTCGGTGCTGCCTTCAAGGTTCCCGAACCTGCTGGTGAACGGTTCTACAGGTATAGCCGTAGGCATGGCTACAAATATCCCGCCGCATAACCTCAGAGAAGTCATCGACGCCGTAAACTACGTTATCGACAATCCTGATGCAACTCTTGACGGTATAATGCAGTTCATAAAGGGGCCTGACTTCCCTACAGCGGGCATTATAATGGGTCAGAGCGGCATCAAGGCTGCATACGCTACCGGCAGGGCAAAGATCACTGTCCGCGCCAGAGCCGAGATAGTTGAGGACAAGAACGGACGATACAAGATAATCGTTACCGAGCTGCCCTATCAGGTGAACAAGGCAAGGCTTGTAGAGAGCATTGCCGACATGGTAAAGGACAAGAGGATAGAGGGTATATCAAACATAGACGACCACTCCGACAGGAACGGCATGCACATTGAGATCACACTCAAGAGAGAGGCTTCTCCGAATGTGGTGCTGAACAGTCTTTACAGAAACTCTCAGATGCAGATAACCTACGGCATTATTCTTCTGGCTATCGTGAACGGTGTGCCGAAGATACTTACCCTGAAGGATATCCTGCAGAACTACATAGATTTCCAGGTTGACGTCATTACCAGAAGAACCATATACGATCTCAGAAAGGCTGAGGAAAGGGCGCACATCCTGGAGGGTCTGAAAATTGCCATTGATTTCATAGACGAGGTAATACGCATAATCCGCGCTTCAAAGGACCAGCCCACTGCAAGAATGAGACTTTCCGAAAGATTCGGGCTTGACGACGCCCAGACTCAGGCAATAGTTGCCATGCGTCTCGGACAGCTTTCAGGTCTGGAGCGTGAGAAGATCGAAGAGGAGCTTGCTGCTCTTGTAGAGAAGATCGCTGATTACAAGGATATCCTCAGCAACGGCGAAAGGCTCCTTGGAATTATCAAGACCGAGCTTAATGCTATCCGCGCGAAGTTCGGAGATGAAAGACGCACTCAGATAGAATCCGTCAGCGGAGAGGTGGATATTGAGGATCTCATCCCTTACGAGGACTGCGTGATAACTATGACCAATTTTGGTTATGTCAAGCGCCAGAAGGTGGACACCTACCGTACCCAGAGACGCGGCGGAAGAGGTATTTCAGGCATGAACCGCCGTGAAGAGGACGTGGCGACCGATATGTTTGTCGCAGGTACACACGATTATGTGCTGTTCTTCTCAAATCTCGGCAGAGTTTACCGCATGAAGTGCTATATGATCCCCGAAGGTTCAAGAACATCCAAGGGCATGAATATAAACAACCTGCTGCCGCTTGCACCTGATGAAAAGGTCACTTCGATGATACGCATGCCCGAAGAGGGCGATGACGGCATGTATCTGGTAATGATAACCAAGAAGGGAATCATCAAGAGGACGGCCACAGAAGAATTCAAGACTACCCGCAAGGGCGGACTTATCGCCATAACCATAGACGATGACGACGAGCTTGTATGGGTTCGTCTGACAGACGGTAATGCAGAGCTGTTAGTGGCAACACGCAACGGCATGGCAATACGCTTCAACGAAAACGAAGTCCGTGATATGGGCAGGACTGCCCGCGGAGTAAAGGCTATAACACTTCGCGAGGGCGACAGTGTAGTTGGTATGTCTATACTGAGAGAGGCCGCTTATATTCTCACGGTTTCGGAGAAGGGCTACGGCAGACTTTCACCGCAGTCTGATTACCGCATACAGTCCCGCGGAGGAACAGGACTTGTGAACTACCACACCGATAAATTCGGAAAGGTAGCCGCTATAAAGGCAGTTGATCTGGATGACGATATTATTCTCATTTCAGACAGCGGAGTAATAATCAGGATAGAAGCTTCATCCATACGCATTTGCTCAAGACCGAGCAAGGGTGTTATCGTTATGAAAATGGATGACGGCAGCAAGGTTGCCACCATTTCAAGAGCGCCACACGAGGACAGCTCTGATAATGACGATGATCCTGATGATCAGAAAGAGCAGGGCACTATAAGACCCTCAGAAGACGACAATGACGACATCTGATAAATGTCAGGGCTTTGCCACGAACCCCACCAAGGGGCTGCGTGGGTCTCGCCTGTCGGCTCGGTCGGTGCTTCTGCTTTCAGCAGAGGTGTCCACCGGACACCCGCACCCCCTTGGATCCCCCGGCAGGGACGCAGTCCCTGCACCCGTCTTTGTCAATAATAAAAATAAGCCCGAAAGCAGCTTAGTAACTGCTTTCGGGTTTGTTTATGATAGCGTTTTCAAAATGATAAAAAACAATAAAGTTTCGCTCAAGCCTTTTCAAAGGCTTGCAGGGTCAAGGGGCGCTGCCCCTTGTGGGAGGTTTGGAGGGGTGCGGGTCTCCGGTGGAGACCTCTGCGTAGCAGAAGCACCGACCGAGCCGACAGGCGAGACTCAACACCCTCCGACATTAAATTTTACGAAAAAAGTGTTCCGAGCTTCGTTTCAGGTGATGAAATGGCTTTGACGTTGTGTGCGGTCTGGTCAGGAACAGTGATATCTCCGGTATTCTCATTATATCCCAAACAGGTGATAATAGGATAAAGAGGGGTATAATATCCGGCATAGTCTATTGCGCCGGCAATGGTGGCATTATCTGCAAAAGTATCACGCTCTTCCTGAGCGGCGTCAGGCGGCGGAAGCTTGTCGTTTGAATGTGCAAGCTTTACGGATGAGGGTATAGTGCCGTTTCTTATTCCGGAATAGTATATCTTTACGGCGCTGTCTGTCTCGCCGGCTGCAAAGCTTTTTGCATCGCGCTCAACTGTGTTCTTGTCGGCGTTTTTGTAGATGAAAAACAAAGCCTGATCAAAGTCAGTGAGATTGAGTACCTGATTTTTTGGATTATCTGCCGCAGAATAGATGTTTGCGTTCTGGTCATAGCAGAAGTAGGGCAGACAGCCGTTATACATCTCGTAGTATTTCATGTAATTTTTGCAGTCATAGCCGAAGTATTCAAGAGCGCCGCCAATAGTGCAGTATCTTGCGGCTTCACGGCGGGTATCGGCATCGGCATCGGGGGATGGGAGAATATCCGAAGAATACCTGAAACTCACGCTGTCTGAGGTTATGCGCCCGTTCAGCACACCGGAATAATACAGGTTCATCATGTTGTGCAGCAGGGATGAATAAATTTTCGGGTTAGTTGCTATATGATCGGGAAGTGACGGCAGCTTTGGAATACGCTCGAAGCTTTCAAGCGGGTCGGAAGAGCTTTCAGGTTCGGATGGTTCCTGAGACACAACTGTCCTTGATGAGACCTCGGAGGAATATGTGAGCTCTACTTTCCTGTCTGAACGGTCATCCTCTTTATTTTCAGAGCAGGCGCAGAGAGAAAGAACCAAAGATGCACAGAAGATAATGCTAAGCAGCTTTTTCAATTTATTCCCTCCTGTCTGATGCCATCACTGTTGTTTTGCCCTGTTTATCCCCGCAGAGAAGAGAACTCTCAGATCGCTGTCTGAAGCGTATCCGTCAGGGTAGAGACCGTTGTTTTCTTCAAACTGTCTCATGGCTTCACTGGTAAGAGCACCGTAATATCCGGTAGATACAGCGT
>JAFTCS010000014.1 GCA_017454565.1 Clostridia bacterium | reverse complement strand
GTCTCCACTGTAGACCCGCACACCTGCACCCTGCCGCCTTTGAAAAGGCTTGAGCGAAACTTTTGTGTTGACGATTTTGGCAATTTTTTCTAATTTTTTCGTGTGGTTGTTCTGAGTATTCTGTGGTTCTCACTTGAAATTATCGGAAAGATATACTATAATATACAATAGAGGAAAATTCTGCTTTTGGTGCACCGGTTTACTGTTGGTGTACAAAAATCCGGGCAGAACTGCCGCCGGCTTACGGCTGCAGTCAATAAAAGGAGGATACGGATGAACAAGGAAAAAGTATCGGGCAAAAAGTTTGCCGGCCTTGTAAAAGATGCCGCCGCAAATAAAACCAGCGCCGATCTTATCAAAAATTCGGCTTCGGCCAGAGAGGAAAATCTTAACGCATTGTCTCAGGCAGCGGAAACACTTGAAACCACAACCGGCAGAAAAAGGCTCTCCATGCTCTTTGATGACGGCGTGTTTACCGAGATAGACGCCTTTGCAGGCTCTGCGGGCGGCTTTGCGGAGGTCGCAGCGGGTCACGGCACCGTTGACGGTATAGGCGTGTACGCCTTTGCCCAGAATACCGACGTTTCGGGCGGCGCTATGTCAAGGGCTCAGGCCGCAAAGATCGGAAAGGTGTATGATCTTGCCCTCAAGACAGGCGAACCGGTCGTGGCAATGTACGACTCTGTCGGCGGCAGGCTGGATGAGGGAACAGATCTCCTGGCTGCTTACGGTGATATAATGCGCCGTTCAAATCAGCTTTCGGGTGTTGTTCCTCAGATATCGGTCGTCATGGGCAAATGCTTCGGCACTCAGGCGCTTATTGCAGCCTGCGGCGATATTGTGATAGTTACCGCCGGCGCCGAAATGACCATTGACCCTTCCGGAAAGGATTCAGACCCTGTTAACGCAGTCACGAACGGCACTGCTCATCTTGCTGCCGAGGATGATGCTGAGGCTGTCTCAATGGTAAGGAACCTTATCGCCATACTTCCCCAGAACAATCTTTCACCTGCATGCGTGGCTTATGACACCATAAGTCCTCAGGGTGAGGTTGACGGGGATATGTCTGCATTTGCGGTTGCACAGGCCGTTGCCGACGAGGGCAGCTTTGTTAACCTGCAATCCGCATTCGGACAGAACGCTCTTACGGCGCTTGCGACTGTAAACGGCACTACCGTAGGTCTTACAGCTCTTAACGGCGTTGAGCCGGACGGGGATTCCTGCGCTAAGGCGGCAAGGTTCATACGCTTCTGCGATTCTTTCAGCATTCCTGTCGTTACACTTTTGGATGCCGAGAGGTTCGGCTGTATAAAGGGCGCTGCTCAGCTTGCAGGAGCTTATGCCGAAGCCACCTGTCCAAAGGTGACCCTTATTACCGGAGCTGCTTTTGGTTCTGTTTATATTGCTGCTGCCGGTACGGGCGCTGCGGCCGATATGATCTACGCATGGCCGGACGCTGTGGTGTCTGCTCTTACCCCTGAGGCCGCTGCCGTAGTTATGCTCGGCGACGATCTTGGCGGCGCACTGAAGGATTCCAAAGACCCGAAGAAGGACAAGGCGGAGTTTATCAGCAGATTTACGGTTACGGAGCTGAACGCTGTGAAGGCGGCAGCCGCCGGATACGTTGACGGTATTATAGAGCCTGCCCGTACAAGGGAGACTATTATAAGCGCGGTTGAGATGCTCTGCAACAAGCGTGTTTCAACTCTTCCCAAAAAGCACTGTACTTTTATCTGATGATCGGTCTGTACAGATACGGCTTGCGGTCAGGGTGCCATGCTGCCGCTGCGCACCCTGATCTATATAAAACGAAAGGAATGTAGGATATGAAAAATCTTAAGATCACCGTTAACGGTGTTGTATATGACGTACAGGTAGAAGAGGTCGACGGAGCAAGCGCACCCGCCGCTGCACCGGCTGCTGCTCCAAAGGCTGCTCCCGCACCGGCTGCCGCACCAAAGGCCGCTCCTGCTGCGGGCAGCGAGGCAGTGAAGTCTCCCATGCCGGGAACCATACTCGGCGTACCCGTAAAGGTAGGACAGTCTGTAAAGACAGGCGACGTGCTGGTGGTTCTTGAAGCCATGAAGATGGAGAACGAGATAAAGGCAGCGCATGACGCCGTAGTGGCAAGCGTAGCTGTCAGCAAGGGCGAGTCGGTAGATACCGGCGCCGTTCTTGTTACCCTTAACTGACGAGTGCAGGAAAGGAGAAAACACCATGGCAAAGAAAATACAGATCACCGAGACGGTGCTGCGTGACGCCCACCAGTCCCTCATTGCCACAAGAATGCCCCTTTCGGATATGCTGCCCATTCTGCCGCAGCTTGACGAGACAGGCTTTTACTCCTTGGAGTGCTGGGGCGGTGCGACTTTCGATTCATGTATCCGCTTCCTGAACGAGGATCCGTGGGAAAGGCTCCGTGTCATCCGGAAGAACTGCCCGAAAACCAGACTCCAGATGCTTTTCAGAGGGCAGAACATGCTTGGCTACCGTCATTATGCAGACGACGTCCTTGAATATTTCGTGCAGAGGTCGGTGGCAAACGGCATTGACGTCATAAGAATATTCGATGCACTGAACGATATAAAGAACCTCAGCACCGCAATAAAGGCGGCAAAGGCTGCCAAGAAGGAAAATCCCAACGTAGAGGCGCAGGTCGCCATAAGCTACACTACCGGCCCGATCTTCACCACTCAGTATTACGTTGACTATGCAAAGCGCATTGAGGAAGCCGGCGCGGATTCTATCTGCATAAAGGATATGGCTGCTCTGCTGACTCCGTATTACACTGCCGAGCTGGTCAGGGCGATAAAGGAAGCGGTGAAGATACCCGTTCAGCTTCACACACACTACACCTCCGGCCTTGCCTCCATGTGCCTTATGAAGGCCATTGAAAACGGCTGCGACAGGATAGATACAGCCATGTCTCCGCTTGCAAACGGTACCTCCCATGCTCCTACGGAGTCAATGGTGGCAGCGCTGCAGGGCACAGAGTACGACACAGGCATAGACCTGGTAAAGCTTTCAGAGATCAGGGAATACTTCATGGGACTTCGTGAGAAGTACATCAAGAGCGGTCTGCTTGACCCGAAAATGCTTGCTGCCGACGCAAAGGCGCTTATCTATCAGGTACCGGGCGGCATGCTGTCGAACCTCCTCAAACAGCTCAAGGACGCCGGACAGGCAGACAAGCTGACAGAGGTTCTTGAAGAGGTGCCGAGAGTGCGCAAGGATGCAGGATATCCGCCCCTTGTTACGCCGACTTCACAGATAGTGGGCACTCAGGCAGTATTCAACGTGCTTTTCGGCAAGTACAAGAACTGCAGCGGTCAGTTCAAGGACCTTGTTGCCGGCAAATACGGCACCACTCCTGTGCCGATCGACCCGGAGTTCAGGAAGAAGATAATAGGCGATGAAAAGCCTGTTACCTGCCGACCGGCCGATCTTCTTGAGCCGGAGCTGGAGAAGCTCAGGGCAGAGATACCCCAGTGGATAGAGCAGGAGGAGGACGTGCTGACTTACGCGCAGTTCCCGCAGGTGGCGCCGAAGTTCTTCAAGGCGCGCAGAGACGCACGCATAGGTATAAACCCGGAAGCCGACCTGAAAAACAAGCTGCACCCCGTTTGATACTATTGAGATCCGGACTTCTGAGTGTGGAGTGTGGAGAGCGGAGATATTTAGACCCGGCAACACAAAAGTTTCGGCGGTAAGCTGCCGTTCTTGATTCACGACGCAGAGTCTGCGCTCTCAAAGCGTAAATAAAATATAAAAACAACAAACGCAAGGTTCTCCGTATGGATATCCTTGCGTTTTTATTGTCTGTGATAATATATAGCAAATAGGATCGTTCAATGCTTCTGCGGTGTTTCAGTCTCCACACTCCACACTTCACACTGTATAGTATTATCCTGCAAATTCCGGGTACTTTTCAAGGGTCTCTTTCATGGTGCCGTCAAAGATGACCTTGCCTTTCTGGAGGAAAATGCAGCGGCTGCAAAAGTCCTGAATGTCCTTGCTGTGGCTGACGTACAGAACCGTAACATGCTTTCTTATAAGCTCGTTTATCTTGTCCTTGCACTTCTTTTTGAAGGTGTTGTCGCCGACACTGAGAGCTTCGTCAATTACCAGAATATCGGGGTCCATGTTGATGTTTATGGCAAAGCCAAGCCTGACTCTCATACCTGAGGAATAGGTGCGCACAGGCTGGTCTATATATTCGCCAAGCTCGGCGAAGTCGATGGCCTTTTTTTCTATCTCGTCGATCTCGGCAGATCTCAGCCCTAAAACGTAGCATTTGAAGCGTATGTTTTCCCTGCCGGTCATGTCGCCCACGAAGCCGGCGGTGAGTTCAAGCAGAGCCGAGACTCTGCCCTTTACGTAAATGTCGCCGGTAGTCGGAAAAGCAACACCGGTGATCATTTTAAGCAGGGTGGATTTGCCTGCGCCGTTCCTGCCTATTATGGCTACGGATTCGCCCTTTTTTATAGAAAAGCTGACGCCGTTGAGAGCCATGTGCTTCTGCAGCTTTTTGGATCTGTAAAAAAGTGCGGCGAACTGCTCGCGGCTGTTGCGGTAGAGCGTGTATTCTTTTGTAACATTGCTGAAAACAATGATAGGAGCTTCCTCTTCGGCAGCTGCAATAGAGGACTTTTCTGCGTTAGTCTCGCTCATGGCGTTCTTCC
>JAFTCS010000013.1 GCA_017454565.1 Clostridia bacterium | reverse complement strand
GCCGCAGATACTTGAAGGCTATCTCGAATGTCCGCATCTGTCTTCGCTTACAGCTGTGTTCTCGGTGGCAGTAAGGTTCATTCCCGATTGGTATAAGCCAAAGAGAAACGTTTTTTTCTTCGATAAGTACTATGACACGGTTATTTCGGAGATGCTGCACGGGAGCAGCCTTAATTATTTCAGAGCTGCCTATGCTGAGTGTCCTGACCTGATGTATAATGAGATGAAGGAAAGGCTCCATTTCAAATCACCCGACGCTGATTTTACAAAGAATGCGGTCAAAACATACATCGGTGTGCTTTGCGGTATGTCGGAGTTTTTGTCCCGCTTTGCAGATGCGACAAAGCTGTACAAATATTTGGACAGCTTTGACACGACTGACAAGAGGATCTCTCTTGTTCACGAAATACAGAGAGCCACCCGCTCTACAGGTTACGCTCGTGAGGGTTGGGGCTTCCGTCTTGCTGCCAACTGGCTGAAGGACATTGGCTTGCAGGATTTCTGCAAGCCTGACACCCACGTTGCGAAGTTCGTGAAGGCTCTCGGACTGACAAACCACAAGACTGATGAAGCAGTTTTCCGTGCTTTCGTTGATATGATCGAACAGGTGAAACAGACAGACCCCAAAGCCAGTGCATTTACATCTGATCGGGTGGTCTATCTGATCGGCAGCGGTGATTTTTATGGCAGCGGGGTCGTGTATAGCGGGTGTATGGAGGATTTTGTTGAGAAGGCGAGGGGGGATATCGAAGGAATAATAAGATCGATTTAGAACCATTTATTATATTATGTAAAGGAAACACGATGAAAAAAATAGTATTAACCAATCCACAAAAACGTTGTGCTAAAGTACTTCTTGAATGCATTGCTAAAGGTGAATTCACTATAACTTACAAAAAAATGAATGAGAAAACAGGAATTCCTGTACATAAACCCGGAAATGATGTTGGAACACATGTCGGTGAGGTCTCTAAATTGTGTCATCAGTTAGGGCTGCCGTTGATCTCTGTAATGGTGGTAAAAATAGAAACTAATATGTGCGGTGATGGCTTTTACGATTTATGTATAAAGCTTAACGTTCATCCCGAATATAAGGACAGTATGGAAAAGATGATGGAAGCGTGTATGAATGATGTGAAAGAATGCAAGCAATGGCACATTCTTGCTGATGAGATTGGTTTGGTCATAGACGGCATCAACAAGCCAATAGACACCCTGCCGGAAACTGTTCAGACAGAAACAGTTGAAGGTGCTTTGATTCAGATCACTGCAACCGCTTATGAAAGAGACCCTGCGCTTAGAAATGAGTGTCTGAGTATTCACGGTACGAAATGCAAGATATGCGGATTTGATGCAGCTCAAATTTACGGAAAAGAATTCGAGGGTAAGATACATGTTCATCATATCACACCTCTCGGCGAGGTAAAGCAGTCTCATAAAGTTGATCCGAACACCGATCTTGTTCCTGTATGTCCGAATTGTCATATGATCCTGCACTCAAAAAAGCAAGGAACTTATACCCCTGAAGAAGTAATCAAAATGCTTAATGACAACAGAGATAATTAGTATCTGATATGCGAAAGGAGTGACCTCCCATGCCCGCCCCCATACTTACCGCCTCCCCCCGCAGTCTCCGCACCATATCCGAGATCACCGCCGAGCGTGGGCGCATCAAGACACCCGGCTACTACATTTTAGAGGTCGCCTATCCCAAGCCGGAGCGTCCGAACAATGACCCCACGCGCTTCATCAACGGCGTGGTTATGACCGTAGCAACGATGAGGCTTTGCGTTCATTCCGCCGTTTGCGGTACGGACTATATCGCGTTCGATTGCAGCGGTCAGGACGCCTACGGCTACAACGCGAGCGGCACTTACTACTACTATCAGTCGCCCTCGTATATGCGCGGGGACAGGCCGTTCGTGCTGTCTGTCACCCCCGCCTGAAAGGAGAAATTATGCAGATCACAGACAAATACGCCGCCAAGCTCAATGAATACTTCAAGCCCGGAAAGAACCTCTCTGCAGAACAGTACGGGGAGATGATCGAGCCTTTTGCCGAACATCTCCGCAGTGTGCTTCTGCTCCATGTCTGCGAGGGCAAGAGCCTTACGGAAATCTCCGCGATCCGGGATTCCAACG
>JAFTCS010000159.1 GCA_017454565.1 Clostridia bacterium | reverse complement strand
GGGCGGCGGATTTCATCACAAAGCCCTATGGCGCTCCCGATGTTGTAAGAGCAAGAGTCAGACATTCGATAGAGCTTGCAGAGGACAGTATCATTATCCATGAAACAGAAAGAGACAGCCTTACAGGACTTTTCAACAAGGAATTTTTCTTCGAATACGGCAAAAGGCTCGATAATCAGAACCACCATATACCTATGGACGCTATAGTTCTGGATATCAACCGTTTCCATATCGTCAACGAGCTTTACGGCAGAGAGTACGGCGATTTGATACTGAAAAAGATCGGTGACTCCATACATGAGCTTGTCCGTCAAACAGGCGGTCTTGCCTGCCGTTCCGGAAGCAACAGCTTTTGTATTTATATTCCGCACAGTCCGGAGCTTGAAGAACTGCTGCCGGAGTATACGGCAAAAATAGACAGCATCATGGGCGAGAGAAAGATAAGTGTGCGAATGGGCATCTATTCCGATGACGGCAGTGTTACGGATATGGAACATCGTTTCGACGGCGCGAGGGTTGCCTGCCAAAAGCTGCGCAACAGCTATTCCACCTGCTATGATTTCTACAATGCCGAGCTGCACAGCAAGGAGCTTCGTTCCGAAAAGCTTATCAACGATATAGACACGGCTCTTGCCGAAAATCAGTTCAAGCTATATTTCCAGCCGAAATACAACATCAAGGGAGACAAACCGATCCTTGTGAGCGCGGAAGCGCTTGTGCGCTGGATACATCCCGAATTCGGAATGGTAGGTCCGGCAGAGTTCATATCCCTTTTTGAGAATAACGGTCTGATACACAAGCTGGACAGATATGTGTGGAGCGAAGCGGCGGCTCAGATAAGCCGCTGGAAGGACAAGTACGGCATTGTTCTCCCCGTTTCGGTGAATGTATCGAGAGTTGATGTTTTCGACCCGTTGCTCGGCGATATCCTTTGCGAGATAACAAACAGCAATGGGATCTTGCCCGAAGATCTGCTCCTGGAGATCACCGAATCGGCATATACCGATAATTCTCAGCAGATAGTCGATACCGTGTCATCACTGCGTGACAAAGATTTTAAGGTCGAAATGGACGATTTCGGCAGCGGCTATTCTTCTCTGAATATGCTTACCTCACTGCCTATCGACGCATTGAAGCTGGATATGGAATTTATCAGTAATATCACTTCAAGCAGCAAGGACTACGAGCTTGTCAAAATAATGATCGAGATAGCGAGGCTCATTAATGTCCCCATTATCGCAGAGGGCGTGGAGACCAAAGAACAGATGGATATGCTTAAGGCTATCGGCTGTGACGTGATACAGGGATACTATTTTTCAAAGCCTGTTCCCGCGGAGGAGTTTGACAGGTTGATAGAAGCTCAGATAAAGGAGGATAACCATGATCACTGTTGATGCTCTCAGAAATTTCGGCGCCAATGTTGATGAAGGCATTGCGCGCTGTATGGGAAAAGAAGATTTTTACCTTATGCTGGTCGGCAGGGCGCTTGACGACAAAAAGCTTACCGTACTTGAGAAGCAGCTCGGAGAAAAGGACATTGACGGCGCTTTTGAAACGGCTCACGCTCTGAAAGGTATGTATGCAAACCTTTCTCTCGATCCGCTGACAAAGCCCGTGAGCGAGATGACCGAGCTTTTGCGCAGCAGAACGGATACGGATTATACACAGCTTTTGGAAGAAGCCAAGGCGCAGTTTGAAAAGCTGAGCGCTCTTTAAACGATTGGGGTTGATAAGATGAAAATCAAAACCTCCGGAACCGGTGTTCCCGTTGCGCTTATCGGCGGCGCGCTTATAGCACTGATACTTATCTTCGGTACGGTGTGGTCGGGACATAAGGCAAAGCAAGACACAGAAAATGCCGTGAACTCGGTCAGCTTATTTTACCTTGATGAACTTGCGGGCAGACGAGAACAGGTGGTGTCCTCCACACTAAAGAAAAACATCAAGGATCTTAAAACAGCCGTTGGGCTTATGACCGATGAAGATCTTAGCGATATTCCCCATCTGCAGGCGTATCAGGCGAAAATGAAGAAGCTGTATACGCTTGATAAATTCGCTTTTGTGGATACGGACGGACTGATCTATACATCTCTTGGTACACAGAACAATATAAACGAATACAATATCGACTACAAGACCATTACCCAACCTGAAATATCGCTCAAGGACGAAAGCGGAGATGATAAAAAGGTCATCATAGCCGTTCCTGTCGATGATATTACTCTTGAAGATAAGACGCTTGTCGTATGCTTCATGGAGATTGCCATGGATACGATGCTTGAAGGCATATCGCTTCGATCGGACAACAATGATACCACCTTCTGCAACATCTATACAAAAGGCGGCAATGCGCTCACAAATATGGTGCTTGGCGGTCTTGCAAGCGAGGACAATCTTCTTTCCGCGCTTGAGAAGGCAGCTTTTGATAATGCATACTCCGCGGCACAGGTGCGGAGTGATTTTGAAAACGGCAATAAGGGCGAAGTCTCTTTTACATACAACGATATAAAGGAGACGCTTTTTTACACGCCTGTTGAAGATACGGACTGGATGCTCACCTATCTTATCCGTGAGAGTGTCATAAGCGAAAAGATAGGCTACGTATCAAGCGGCATAATAAACAGAAGCCTTGTTCAGACTCTGCTTACAGCCATGGTCATGCTTATAATGTTCGGCATACTGCTGCGACAGAATAGGCGCGCCTCAAAGATATCGTTAGAAAAAGAATCCTCAGAAGCCGCGAACCGCATCAAGCAGGAAGAGCTTGAGCGTCGCATAGAATTGCAGAATAAGCTTATCGAGCAGGAAAAACAGCGCACCAAACAGGATTATATGATAACCGCGCTGGCTTCGGATTATCGGAGCGTATACTTTGCAGACCTTGACGAAGATCACTGCACATGCTACCGTTCCTCCGCAAGCCCCGAGGAGGGTCCGCAGGTCGGCGACGAATTCTCGTTCACAGAAGCCTTTACAAGATATGCAAATGAGGTGGTGGCAGAAAGCTACCGTGAAGGCTTCATGCAATTCATAGATATTGACAATATTCGACGTGGGCTAGAAAAGAATCGGATACTTGTGTACCGCTATCTCATAAACAGAAACGGCGTCGAAAGCTATGAGATGCTCAGGATAGCCGGTGTTCGTCAGGCTGAGGAAAGAACAGACCATATTGTTCATGCCATAGGTCTCGGCTTTACCGATATCGATGCCGAAATGCGAGAGCAGTTGACGCAGAGCCAGGTGCTCAGTGACGCTTTGACGGCCGCAGAAGAAGCCAGCAAGGCAAAGACCGCATTTCTTTCAAATATGAGCCATGAGATACGCACGCCTATGAATGCTATCATAGGACTTGACAGCATTGCGCTCAACGATCCCGATATTTCGGCACAGACCAGAGAATATCTCGAAAAGATAGGCGTGTCGGCAAATCATCTGCTTATGCTCATAAATGACATACTTGATATGTCAAGGATAGAGTCGGGCAGGCTCACGCTTAAAAATGAGGACTTTTCATTCTCGAAGCTGCTTGAAGAGATCAACACGATATTCAGCGGTCAGAGCGCCGATAAGGGTGTCAATTATAACTGTCATATCAACGGTTCTGTAGACGATCACTATATCGGCGACAATATGAAGCTGAAGCAGGTGCTCATAAATATCATCGGAAATGCCGTTAAATTCACGCCTGAGGGCGGCAGTGTCGATCTTACGGTAAAACGCACTGCGCAGTTTGACGGTAAGTCCGTTCTTCGTTTTACAATAGCCGATACGGGTATAGGCATAAGCGAGGACTATCTGCCGCGCATTTTCGATTCGTTCAGTCAGGAGGACAGCTCGGCTACCAACAAGTACGGCAGCTCGGGACTCGGACTTGCTATCACTAAAAACATTGTAGAGATGATGAACGGCAATATCGAGGTAAAAAGCGAAAAGGGCAAGGGTACGG
>JAFTCS010000158.1 GCA_017454565.1 Clostridia bacterium | reverse complement strand
GGCAGCGCCCCTTGACGGGAGTTTGAGGGCGGCGGCCCTCAAGAAAAGCGGCCCTCAAGAAAAGCGGCCCTCAAGAAAAGCGGCCCTCAAGAAAGAATACAATACAGAAAGGATGAAAACAGTAAGATGGTAAAAGCAATAGTAGGCGCCAACTGGGGCGATGAAGGTAAGGGTAAGATAACTGACGTGCTGGCTCAGAATTCGGACATGGTTATAAGATTTCAGGGCGGCAGCAACGCCGGACACACCATAATCAATAACTACGGCAAATTTGCGCTGCATCAGCTTCCTTCGGGCGTGTTCAACAGCAGCATTATAAACGTGATAGGAAACGGAGTTGCGCTGAGCGTCGAGAATCTTGTAAAGGAGATCGGGGAGTTAGTCGGCAAGGGTGTGCCTATGCCGAAGATACTTGTATCTGACAGGGCACAGATCGTTATGCCGTATCACAAGCTCTTCGACTGCTATGAGGAGGAGAGACTGGGCGGAAAGAGCTTCGGTTCAACAAAATCCGGCATAGCGCCGTTCTATTCCGATAAATTTTCAAAGATAGGTTTTCAGGTAAACGAGCTTTATGACGATGAAGCAGGTCTTAAAGAAAAATTAGAGCGTATACTTGAAGTAAAGAACGCTATCGTTAAAAACGTGTACCATAAGGACCCCATCAGCACAGATGAAATGTTTTCAAAGCTGATGGAATACAAAGAGGCTCTTGCACCTTATGCGGCTAACACCTTCGACATTGTTAACGATGCTGTAAAAGAGGGCAAAAACATACTGCTTGAAGGACAGCTTGGTTCACTCAAGGATACCGATTTCGGTATTTATCCTATGGTCACTTCATCGAACACCATAGCAGGATACGGTGCAGTCGGTGCAGGCGGCATACCGCCGTACGAAATAAAGGACATCATCACCGTAGTAAAGGCATATTCAAGCGCAGTCGGTGCAGGTGAGTTTGTCAGCGAGATATTCGGCGACGAGGCCGACGAGCTGAGAAGACGCGGCGGCGACGGCGGCGAGTACGGTGCTACCACAGGCCGCCCGAGAAGAATGGGCTGGCTTGATCTGGTCGCAACACGCTACGGATGCAAGGTGCAGGGCGCTACACAGGTAGCCTTTACGGTTCTTGACGCTTTAGGCTATCTTGACGAGATACCTGTATGCGTTGCATACGAGCTTGACGGCGAGAGGATAGATTACTTCCCGTCCACCACCAAGCTCAAGAGAGCAAAACCCATATTAGAGGTTCTTCCCGGATGGAAGTGCGATATCAGGGGAATAAGAAAATACGAGGATCTTCCCGAAAACTGCCGCAGGTATATAGAGTTTGCCGAAAAGGCAGTGGGAGTGCCTTTCACAATGGTATCAAACGGTCCCAAGAGAGAGGATATCATTTACCGCTAAGTATGGAGGAGTTATTATGTGTGGCATAGTAGGTTATATCGGCTATGAGCAGGCCGCTCCGTTTTTGCTCAAGGGTCTGGAAAGGTTAGAGTACCGCGGATATGATTCCGCCGGAATATGCCTGCATGACGGCAAAGAGCTTGTTGTGAAAAAGGCAAAGGGAAAGCTTGAAGAGCTGAAAAAGCTTACCGATGAGGGCCGGGCTGTAAGCGGCACCGTAGGCATCGGTCACACAAGATGGGCTACCCACGGCGAGCCCTCAGACGTCAACGCACACCCTCATCTCAGCAGTTCAGGACGTTTTGCTGTTGTTCACAACGGCATAATCGAAAACTATTTACAGCTTAAGGAATATCTTGTTTCAAAGGGCATGACTTTCCTATCAATGACCGACACAGAGGTCATTGCACAGCTTATAGAATACTACTACAAGGGCGACCTTATCGACACCATAATCAAGGTGCTTTCCCGTCTGGACGGCTCATACGCTCTCGGCGTGATAAGCTGTGACGATCCCGACAGGATAATTGCTGTGAGAAAGGAAAGCCCGCTTATAATCGGCATCGGTCAGGGCGAGAACTACATCGCGTCGGATATTCCCGCGATACTCTCAAAAACCAAGAGCATTTACCGCCTTGAAAACAATGAGATCGCTGTTCTCCGCCGCGACAGCATAAAGATAATCAATACAGACAAGGAAGAGATCCACAAGGATATCGAGACGGTGAACTGGAGCATTGACGCCGCCGAAAATTGCGGCTATGAGCACTTCATGTTCAAGGAAATAATGGAGCAGCCCAAGGACATTCACGACACGATCTCTCCGCGCATTAAAAACGGCAGGGTCGTTCTTGATGAGATCAGCCTTACGCCCGAACAGCTTCGCTCTGTCAACAAGATAAACATACTTGCCTGCGGTTCCGCCTACCATGTAGGTGTGGTCGCAAAGTATGTATTTGAAAAAATTCTCCGCAAGCCGGTGGAAGCAGATCTTGCGTCCGAGTTCCGTTACCGTGACCCGATCGTGGATGACAAGACTCTCACCATTGTCATAAGCCAGTCCGGTGCGACAGCCGATACCAAGGAAGCCATGAAAGAGGCTCAGAGAAGAGGCTCTCACGTTATCTCCGTTGTGAATGTCGTGGGCAGTGCCATCGCCACGGAATCGGACGACGTGATCTACACATGGGCAGGTCCGGAAATAGCCGTAGCCACCACAAAGGCATACAGCGCTCAGCTTGCGGTCATATATCTTATGGCTATATATTTCGGAGAAATGCTGGGTACACTCAGCGAAGAAAAAGCGTCATGGTACGTTTCAGAGCTGCTTTCCGTTCCCGACAAGATAAGCAAAATACTTGAAAACAGCAGTCAGGTACAGTATCTTGCGTCAAAGCTGTTCAATTCAAGGGATATTTTCTTCATCGGAAGAAACATTGACTATGCCCTGTCACTTGAAGGCTCTCTGAAGCTCAAGGAGATCTCCTACATTCATTCTGAGGCATACGCGGCAGGCGAGCTGAAACACGGTACCATCAGCCTTATCGAAAAGGGCACACTGGTAATAGCCCTTGCAACTCACGAACCGCTTATTGCCAAGACGGTCAGCAACATACGTGAGGTGCAGACAAGAGGTGCCAACGTGCTGTGTCTTGCCTGCGAGAACCACAAGGAGCTTGCCGGAGTCGCTCAGAGCACAATTTTCATTCCTGAGATATGCGACATGATGCTGCCCTCGCTGGCGGTGATACCTTTGCAGCTTTTTGCGTACTATGTGGCATCGGCTAAAGGCTGCGACATAGATAAACCCCGCAATCTTGCAAAGTCCGTTACAGTCGAGTAATACTATTGAGTGTGGAGAGTGGAGTGTGGAGAGTGGAGTGTGGAGTTGCCTCTGCGCCGCGAACCGGGGGTGCGGGTCTCCGGTGGAGACCTCTCCGCAGCAGAAGCACCGAGCGGAGTGCCTCCGCTGTCGATTTCGTTTTGGGAACGGATAAGGCAACGTTGCAAAGCTTGTTTCCAAAACATAATCGTCCAGTGCGGTCACGCACCCGACAGGCGAGACCAGAGCCATCTGACTTCTCAGAAGCTCTGACCAAAGCGAACAAGCGCATATTCTCTGATATTTTTCCTGATTCTGTAAAATAGGGGAAGGAAGCATTTATGGATATTAAAAAAGAATCTGTTCTTATAATGGATTTCGGCGGACAGTACAGCCAGCTTATTGCCAGAAGAGTGCGTGAGTGCAGTGTGTACTGTGAGCTGAAATCATACAAGATAACGGCAGCCGAGATAAAAGAAGCAGGCTACATGGGTATTATCTTCTCCGGCGGCCCAAACAGCACCTATGAAAAGGATGCTCCGAAGTGTGACCCTGCAATATTCAGGCTGGGTATACCGATACTTGGTATCTGCTACGGAGCACAGCTCATGGCGCAGGCTCTAGGCGGCAAGGTAGAGAAGAGTGACTCAAGGGAGTACGGCAAAACAGAGATCGAGTGCAATCCGTCGTCACTTATCTTCCATGCCGCAAAGTCGAAGTCCGTTACATGGATGAGCCACACGGACTATATTTCAAAAATACCTCACGGCTTCAAGATTACGGCGATCTCGGAGGGCTGTCCGGTAGCTGCCATGGAGGACATAAAGAACAAGTTTTTCGGACTGCAGTTTCATCCCGAGGTGAATCACACCGAGCAGGGAATGCTTTTCCTGAGGAATTTTCTCTATAATGCCTGCGGATGTACAGCCGCGTGGAAGATGAGCTCATTTGTCAGCAGCACTATTGAGCAGCTCAGGGAGAAGATCGGTGACAGGAAGGTTATTTGCGCGCTTTCTGGCGGTGTAGATTCATCCGTTGCGGCACTTCTTGTACACAAGGCTGTCGGCAAGCAGCTTACCTGCATTTTCGTTGACCACGGACTTCTCCGCAAGGACGAGGGCGATGAGGTAGAGAATGTTTTCCGCAAGCAGTTCGACATGAACCTTATCAGGGTGAACGCTCAGGAACGGTTTCTGACAAAGCTTCAGGGGGTCAGCGACCCTGAAACGAAGCGTAAGATAATCGGTGAGGAGTTCATCCGCGTATTTGAAGACGAATCGAAGAAGCTTGGCAGGATAGAGTATCTTTGTCAGGGTACGATCTATCCGGACGTTGTTGAAAGCGGCACAGGTGAAGCTGCCGTTATCAAGAGCCATCACAATGTAGGCGGTCTGCCCGAGGACGTTGGGTTTGAGGGCATAATTGAGCCTTTGAGAGATCTCTTCAAGGATGAGGTGCGTCAGGCAGGAATAGAGCTTGGTATTCCCGAGTTTCTTGTCTGGAGACAGCCTTTTCCGGGCCCCGGACTTGCCATCCGTATAATGGGTGACATCACCGAGGAAAAGTTAGAGATACTTAAAGATGCCGACGCGATTCTGCGCGAGGAGATAAGGGAGAACGGACTTTCCCGTAACGTGAGCCAGTACTTTGCTGTACTGACAGGCATAAAAAGCGTTGGAGTAATGGGTGACGGCAGGACCTATGATAATACAATAGCCATACGTGCAGTGACCACATCCGACTTTATGACAGCCGATTGGGCGCGTCTCCCATACGATGTTCTGGAGAAGATATCCAACCGCATCATCAATGAGGTACGCTGTGTCAACCGTGTTGTCTACGACATAACCTCCAAACCCCCGGCTACCATCGAGTGGGAATAATAACATAATCCCCCGAAATCCGCTGTTTATGCGGGTTTCGGGGGTGATTTTTTGCTTTTTGGCGTCAATTTGGTGTCAATCGGCGAATAAAAAATTATCACAAATTATTTTGTGAATGTTTTTCTGCGTTGTCATGAAGCTTTTGAAGCTCCATCATTGTATCGTTCAGGCGGGACGGGTACAGGTGTGAATAGGTCTGTAAGGTAGTCTCGATGTTCTTGTGGCCGAGACGTTCGGAGATCAGCAGGACAGGTACATCCATGTGGATCAGCAGACTTGCATGACTGTGACGCAGATCGTGGATCCGGATCTTCTTCACTCCGGAGAGCTTGCAGCCTCTTTGCATCTCGTGATTGAGGAAGTATTTTGTGTACGGGAACATCCTGTCGGTCTTTTTCAGACCGTAGACAGATCGGGCATAGCTCCGGAGCAGGTCGGAAAGGAAGGGCGGTATCTCGATGGTGCGGATGCTCTTCTTTGTTTTTGGGCGGGTTATTATGTCCTGCTTGTGCAGCCTGGTATAACTCTTGTCGATGTGTATTTTCCTGCCGTCAAGGTCAATGTCTTTGAGGGTCAGGGCGAGAGCTTCACCGGAGCGCATTCCCGTCCAAAACAGGAGATTGAACAGTACGTGCGAGTACAGCTTGTCAGACACAGCGGCATCAAAGGTGTTGAACTCTTCGACCGTCCAGAACTGCATCCGGTCAGCGTTTTTACTGCCCATAGCGCCGCATTCACGGGCAGGATTTGAGGGCAGGCCGCAATACTTGACCGCATAGTTAAAAACCGCTGAGAGCTGATTATGGAGCGATTTGAGGTAGGTGTCTGCAAAGCCTTTGTTGATCATTTCCGTCTGCCATCTTCTGACGGTCTGGGGTTTGATCTGCTCAATGTGCATCCTGCCGAAGTAGGGGACAAGATGCTTGTCAAACTGAGATACCTTACCGTGATATGTCGTAATTTTAAGTCTGGCCTTGCAGTCTTCAAGATACAGCTCCGACAGGTTACTGAAAGTCAGGTGCTTGTCGGTGTGAGTCCTGTTGAGGTAGCTGCGCTCGTATTCTTTAGCTTCTCTCTGAGTTTTGAAGCCGCGTTTCTTGTGGCGCTTATGATCGCCGTTCCAGTCCGTGTAGCGGCACTCCACGAACCAGGTGTTATTTGTGTCCTTGTAAACGGGCATGATGTTCACTCCTCTCTTGAAATCCGGAGCGAATAATGCTATAATAAAACTTGTTTGAGGTTGTGCATTATAGCATAGCTCCTTTTAAATCCTCATCGGTATTGCCGTACCGGTGGGGAATTTTTTTGTTGCTCATATTTTCCCCAATACCTTCCCCTGACAGATTATGTCGGGGGAAATTGCTTATTGTATAGTAGTTCAGCTTCAGAACAATATTTTATTACCTCAGTGAGTTCATCTGATCTTTCAAGTAGTTTTTTTAAACCTTCTTTATTTAAACGAGGAAGGTTCTCGATTATTTCATGTGCTAATTCTATTTCATCGTCATTATCAAATCGTTCTTTTAGGTACTTGTGAAGTAAGTTCCAGTCTGAAATCATTTCTTCTTGAAAGGATTCATATTCTTTGTCCCAACCTATTAGATAATCAATTGAACAATTAAAATAATCAGCTAATAAAATAAGAGTTTCAGAATTTGGTTCACGTTCGCCTTTTTCATAATTGACATAGGTAGTATATGGAATACCTAAGTCTCTGGCAACCTGTGCCATAGTTTTTTTGTTTTCTTCGCGTAAAGATTTTAATCTTAACATAGCACTCACTCCTTTTATATAATTTTACTCAATAAGGGTATAAAAGTCAATGGATAAAAGAAGAAATAACTCATTTTGTAAAATCTTAATAATAATTCATTATTCAATTTGAGTATTTTATCCCTTTACAATTACTCAAAATGAATATATAATATAGAAAACAACCCGATACGGGTAGATAAAAGAGGTGAGAAGAATTGGACGTTTATAAGTATCCCAACATCGAGGCTGAAAGAGCAAGAAAAGGGTATTCGCAGGAAGAGTTAATCAAACGTCTCGGTTATAAAGAACGAAAATCGTATTATGGTTGGTTAACAAGTGGAAATATCCCAACATCAGTTCTTATAAAAATGGCTGAAATATTTGATTGTTCCGTTGACTACCTGTTGGGTAGGACAAGAAACCCAAAAGCTATATGAGCAAAACAGAAGGGAAGTGAGAAAATGAAAGAACTTGTACCCAAAGACAACTACGGTATATTTGCCGACAGCAGAGATACAGCAAGAGTGGACAGTGTCTTTGTAGCAAAAGTTTTTGGCAGAGAACACAAGACAGTACTAAAAGCTATAGAGAATCTTGACTGTTCAGAAGAGTTTAATCGGCAGAATTTTATGCCGACCTCTTACAAAGATAGTCAGGGCAGAAAGCAAAAAGCAGTAGCAATGACCAAAGACGGCTTTACATTTCTTGTAATGGGATTTACAGGAAAAAAGGCTGCAAGGTTCAAGGAAATGTATATCAGGCGATTCAATGACATGGAGCAATTCATCAAAGCTCTTGTGTCAGCAAGAAAAGAGTTTCCTTTGCTTACGGAGAACATAAAGCTCCTGCACGAAGACCCGAAACCGTATCATTTCAGTAATGAGTGCGACATGATCAACAGGCTTGTTCTTGGTATGTCGGCAAAACAGTTCAGGCAGGCACACAACATTGAAAAAAGCGGCAGCATACGTCCGTATCTGACAGACGAACAGATAAGGCTACTGGATATACTGCAAAAAGCGGATGTCGGTTTGCTTATAGCAGTGCCTGACTTTGAACAGCGAAAGCAGCACCTTAAAAACTATCTGTTGAAGCTTCAGCAGAAAACAGCGTGAAACAAACAAGGAGGAAAGAAAAATAATTGCACTGAAAGAGTATAGGGTCAAAAAGGGCTATACCCAAACGCAGATAGCAGAGGCACTGGGAGTCACACCCGTTTGTATCACCCAATGGGAAAGCGGTGTAAGACGTCCGAATGTGGTCATGCTTAAAAAACTTGCAGAGCTGCTTGGATGTACGGCTGATGACCTGCTCGAACCGATTGAGACATGAAAGGACAAACAATTCGCCCGCCGGCATAACAGCCGGGGGGCAAAAGAGGAGGAAAAATATTGAAAGAAAATAAACCGTTTTTCCCGGTTTTGGAGGGTGAAATTTCAAAGCGCGGTATTCTGAAAAAGGACATCGCGAAGCACATTGGAATTACACCCAGAGCTTTAAGCTTCAAGCTGAGTGGAGATGTGGATCTATGGTGGAAAGAAGTCTTGAACATCCATTCACTCTTTCCGGACATTCCACTCGAACGGCTCTTCGGCCATGAGACAGTGTAGGAGGGTGAAAATGATAGTTTACAATGCGTTAACTGACGAGAACAACTCGGAACAGCTTAAGTGTATAACTGAAATTGATGATATGCTGAGCGATATCAAAAAAAGTTTTATCTGGGATATGCCTTGCCCTGCGGTTTCAGGGGAACCGACAAGAGGATTGATCCTGACAAACAAGGAGCAGATTTATTCGGCTGCGGAAAGCACTATAAAAAAGCTTAATAAGCTTTTGGCTTTGCTAGACGACAAAACAGAATGAACCTCCGGATGCGAGCCGGGGGTTCAGTTGGGAATTGTTTGTTATTTTGTAGTTACTCAGCGATACTTGCAAGCTTGTCTATGATACTGTCGAAAACATAGAAAACATCTCTTGCAAGTTCCTCGATGTCATTTGCAGTTACTGGTGCATCAGGATCCAGATACTTGCTGTTATAATTTTCGCGATACTCTTCAAGTTCGGTTTTTAACATTTGAATATCTGACTTTTTCAAGTTTATTCACCTCTCTTTCCTCTTGTGATAACAGACACCTCACTTTCTTGTTGATTTGTAGAAATATTTTACTGCATAAGGAAATGAATGTCAAGTATTGGAATAAACTACTCAGTCAGACATCAAGCACATTATTACTTAACTTGAATATACGCAACAACCCCGCCGGCATGACAACCGGACGGAGGGGCGAGGGGGTGAGGAGATGACCGAAAACGAGAAGCTTCTCAGCATAGTCAGCGAGGTACTCAGCGACAAGCTCAGTGGATGGTTCGTGGAGAAGCTTACCGCTAAGATAAGCGAAAAGCTGCTTGAACAGGAGCTTGCGGATGCAAGAGACGAGAGGGGGTGATATTATGCCTGATAAGTTGTTTTTACAAGCAGAAGACATAATGGAAATAATGGGCATAGCCCGATCAACAGCTCATAAGCTTATCAGGGATCTGAACAGTGAGCTGAGAAAGAACGGATACATAACCATACAGGGCAAGGTGCCGACAAAGTATTATTTTGAACGCTTTGGTCTGGTATCTGCCGGAACAACACAAGGAGGACAAACCAGATGAAAAGAACATTGAAAACAAAACTGCTTCTCAAGCTCTTTGACAGCGAGTTTGATAAGCTGACCCTTGCGGAGATGCAGGAGATCAGGGACATAGCCGCCGCAAGGTGCAAGCTCAGGGAGCAGGCAGAGAGAGCCGAAGCAAAGAAGAACGCACCGGTAAAGAGCAGGACGACAGCGGCAGGAAGCAAGCCTGAAACGAAGAAAAGCCGCAGCATAGAGACGGTGCGCAGACAGGCAGTATAAACGGAGGGCGGAAGTATGACAAAGATAGGAATTGCCGTGCTTTGCTTGTTCCTGTTAGGCGGACTGTGCGTGCTGGGAGCCGTCGGACACGCCGTGCTTACAGTGCTGTGCCGCTGTATCAGACCTTTTGATGAGTGGCGCAACGAGCGGATCAGGATAATTGAAGCGTGGAGGAATGAAGATGGATGTATTTGAGATAGTAAAATCAATTAATGAGCACCATGAAGAATTGGAAAATAAGGGTATTTCCGTTGTTATGGCTGTTCATGACGGAAAAAAGAGGATGTGTATGTGCTCAACAGGAAATATGCTCGACCAGCTCAGGTGTGCGGCTTCAATTCTTATCGCTATGAAAAAAAGCTTTGTCAGTCGGTTCTCTTTGAAAATGTGGGATAAGGTCTGGAACGAAGTTATGGCTGAGCAGGTGCTGAATATTGCACTGATGGGAAAACGGGAGGAAAAAGACAATGCTGACGAATAAAAAGAAATCCGCTGTCAGAGCTGGCACTCCGGCAACGGAAAAAATAAAAATACTATCTATCAACAGTATACTCAAAAACGGCGGATATGTCAAGGTATACATCAAACTGCCCGGGGGACTACCCCGGGCAACGATCGCGTCTGAGTTACCGCCGGAGTTTCTCAGCAGGAGGCTCAGGGTTGAGCGCATCAACAGGTCTTTATCTATTGTGTACGAGCCGAAAAGCAGGGAGCCTATGAGCGTATCAGCCGGATCAGAGGTTTTCAGGGGAACCGTGCTTGTTGTAAATCTCGGCTTCAATAAGCTTTACGGCATGAGCTACAGAGATTCAAACGAAGCCTTTGTGTGGCTGATGGATCACAAGGTTTAGGAGGAAAGCGATGGATACAACAAAAATCAAGGCTGTAATACAGGAGCCGGGGGAGATATCCGTAATAACCGACTTCTGCGAGATACCCCGTGAGCTGGTATCTGACTTTGACAGGACATTCACGACCGGCGAGCTGGAAAAGCACGGCCTGTATCTGCTCTATGACAACAGAGTGCTTCTTCCAAGAAATATCGTTGCCGGAGAGCGGGAGATGTGCGGAACGGTCGTTATCGTTGCAATGGAAAACGGAGTGCCCGAGGATATGAGCGTGAGCCAGATACAGCAGGCGCGCTCGTGGCTCCTGCGGCACAGAGTGTAGGAGGTGCGGTATGGATCCTATACTCAAAGAGGCCTGCGATAAGATAGATGCCTGCACAAAACATTTTAAAGACAAGTATGCCGACGCTATCGCTGAGCCCGTAAAAGAGACGCTGAAAGAGTTTTGCAGGCAGCAGGAAGAATTCGTAAGAGCTGTGATAGATGGAGACATAGAGCAGTGCATTATCTCAGTTGCAAAGAAGATCAGCGGCAAGAGAGCGGTGTCGGATCTCGAAGTTTATCAGACCGCTGTAGAATACTTCTTCCCAGGCGCAAAGGTTGAATTCAAAATGCTCATTCACATGAGCGAATACGATATTGAAATTGCTCCCGATCCTGCTCCGGAACAGCCGAAGAAAAGCCTTGACCTGTCACTTGACAGTCTTATTGATTGGTAGGTGACAAGCGATATGAAGCAAGAACGCAAGCAAGAGCTTATCAACTGCTTTCCGGAAGTTCCGACTGATGTTGTGGAACAAATGAAAGACGGGAAAGGCGCCGCAAATTTTGTTGTTTTTATTACGAGAGGACAGGAACTGTTTGTTCGCTGCTTTCATCGATACAGTAAAGGAAAGGTTATCGCAGAGCGACAGAGATATGTTTTTGCAAAAGACGGAGCAGTCAGATACGGCCAAAAGTGGCACTGTGTAAAGCGAACATATGTTTGGGAACCGATGAAAGAGATCAGGGAACCTGTTTTCTGTAATCGTGGATGTGCATATAGTTTTGACAACAGATATATCACTTTGAACTGTGACGCTGTTTACAAATCTGATATGCGCTACTGTCAGATCCGGGAGATGACTTGTATCAATGCGCGGATCGAGTACTTAAAGTTCTATTGCCGTCATCCTAACGTTGAGTATCTGATAAAAAGCGGATATAAACATTTGATAAGAGATCAAAACATGGGTTATTACGGCAATCGAATTTCATTGGACGTGTACAGCGGAATCAACTGGAAATCAAACAATCTTCTGAAAATGCTCGGCCTGAATCGGCATGAGTTCAGGATCCTCAAAGACAATGAAGAACACTTTGAAAACTATATACACTGGAGAGATCAATATCCGTCTATGAAGCCGGAAGATATACTTAAACTTGTTGATGTATTCGGAGCGGAGATCGGCACAGGAACATGCTTTGCAAATATTACCGGAAAATCTTTGCTGAGAATAGCCGGATATCTGAAAGAAAACAGAGTTACAAAGTGGGACTACCAGGATTATCTTAATCAGTGCAGACAGCTTGATTATGACCTTCACGATACGGCAATATGCTTTCCTTATAACTTCACCGAAATGCACACACGTTTATCCGAAATCATTCAGTACAAAGCGAATGAAAAAGCACAGGCTCAGTTAGAAGAGAGATATGAGGAAAGAAAAAGATTTGAATTTGCAAGCGGCAGCCTTGTCCTGATCCAGCCGAAGTCATTTATGGAAATAGTAAATGAAGGAAAAGCGCTTCATCATTGTGTCGGAGGATACGCAGAACGTCATTCCAAAGGATATACGAATATTTTCTTCATCCGCAGAGATTCCGAGCGCGACAAGCCTTATTTTACTATCGAAGTCAGCAACGACTATAAGATCATACAGTGTCACGGCTATAAGAACGACATCAACGGAAAACCGGAAGAAATAATGTTCTTTGAACAAGAATACGGAAGGTATCTTGATATGCTCAAATCCGAAAGTCAGAAAAAGCAAAGAATAGGGGCGTAATAATGGATAATACATTAACAGAAACGAAAATGGAGCTTGATGTCCTTCGAGCAAAGGATCTGCATCTGAGGATCATTGACAGCGGGGCGAGGGCAGCAGATGCTTACTGCGAGATGTGCCGCAATCTAAAAATGATGAGGGATGGCGGATATTATATCTATCTTGGATATGAGAGCTTCGAGGAGTACACCGCCAAAGAACTCGGTTTCAAGACGAGGCAGGCGTACAATTACATACAGCAATACGAGAAATTAGGAGAACCGTTTTTGCAGTCAAATGCAAAATTGGGAGTAACAAAACTGTCGTTGCTTGTCAGCATTCCTGCCCTTGAGCGTGATGATTTTGTGGAGAAAAACGATCTCGCAGGAATGTCAGTCTCGGAGGTAAAGAAGCTTGTCGCCGAAAACGACCGCAGAGGCGAACAGCTTACACTTCTTTCGGATCAGATTGCAGACAAGGATGCTGTTATCGTTGACAAATCTAAGAGCTTGTCAGCGGCACAAAAAACCATTCATGATCTAATGGAACGACTTGAAGCGGAGCGCAGTAAACCTGTGGAAGCTACTCTTGACAATAGCGAAGAAATTGAAAATTTAAAGAATAAGATCAAAGAACTTGAAAACAGAGAACAGAAAGAAAAACTTGTTGAGGATATTGAAACAAGAGAGGAAAACAGAAGGCTCAAAGAGCAGCAGGAGCAGATGAACCAAGAGATAAAAAGACTGACAGACAAAGTATGCGAACTACAGGAAAAGTCTGTTGACACTACACCTGTTGTTGATCCGAAAGAGCTGTTCCGCATACATTATAAAAATGCTATATCGGCATTCAATACTTTGCTTGAATTTATCGAGAGACAGGAAGACAGCAATTTCTATTTTGAAAAAACAGAAGCGATGGTTAGCCTATTGAATGAAAAATTAAAAATGCTGAATGTGGAGGAAACAAAATGTCAATAAAGATCAACACACTCGAACTTGAAAATGTCAAAAGAATAAAGGCCGTCAGGCTCGAACCGACAAAAAACGGCCTTACCGTGATCGGAGGAAAAAACAACCAGGGCAAAACATCTGTTCTTGACGCTATCGCATGGGCTTTGGGCGGGGAAAAATATCGCCCTGATCAGGCTCAGCGTTCGGATTCCGTTATCCCTCCGCACCTGAAAATAACTCTTGACAACGGCATGATCGTAGAACGCAGCGGCAAAAACGGAAGCCTGAAAGTGATAGACCCGTCCGGCGGCAAATCCGGTCAGCAGCTTCTTGACAGCTTCATTTCAAAGCTTGCACTTGACCTGCCGAAGTTCATGAACATGACAGACAAGGAAAAAGCAAACGTTCTTCTTCAGATCATCGGAGTAGGTGATAAGCTATATCAGCTTGAAAATCAGGAATCGCAGCTTTATAACCGCCGTACCGAGATCGGCAGAATTGCTGACCGTAAGAAGAAATACGCCGAAGAACTTCCGCTTTACAGCGGTATTCCTTCCGAGCCTGTATCGCCCATAGAGCTTATCCGCCAGCAGCAGGAGATACTTGCCCGCAACGGAGAAAATCGTCTCAAGCGTGAAAAAGTTCGTGAGATAGAATCAGAAGCAAACAACATCAGCCGTGAGGTTTCTGCGCTCTCCAAAGAGATCGACAGGCTCAGGGACGAGCTGAGCAGGAAGAATAACGATCTTACAAGGCTTCTTTCTGACCTCGAAACAGCAAGAAAAACAGCAGCTATGCTTCATGACGAAAGTACGGCGGAGCTTGAAAAAAGCATTGCCGACATTGACGATCTCAATCGGAAGATACGTGCAAACTGCGATCGTCAAAAAGCCGAAATTGACGCAGAGGACTATTCAAGAGAATATGACGAGCTTACATGTCAGATAGAAGCCGTAAGAAAAGAAAAAAGCGACTTGCTCAAAAATGCCGATCTGCCTTTGCCCGAACTGTCGGTCAGAGACGGAGCACTGACATACAAAGGCTATGTCTGGGGCGACATGAGCGGTTCGGAACAACTCAAGGTTGCTGCTGCGATCGTTCGCAGGCTCAATCCGGAATGCGGATTTGTGCTGCTTGACAAGCTTGAACAAATGGATCCCGATACGCTCAGTGAATTCGGAAACTGGCTTGAAAAAGAAAGCTTGCAGGCAATAGCGACAAGAGTATCAACAGGGAACGAATGTTCGATAATTATTGAAGATGGATACGGACGTTTACACGAAGACTGTTTAGCCGAAGCCGCACAGCTGAAACCTGTTACAGCCTGGAAGCCCGGCAGCTTCTGATCCAGAACCAGGAAAGGATAAATTGCAATGAATATTACAAAAGGTAAGATCAAAACAGCCCTAAAGATCGTAGTGTACGGTTCTGAGGGCGTAGGCAAATCAACATTCGCATCAAAGTTTCCCGATGCGGTATTCATCGACACGGAAGGCAGCACGAAACAGCTTGACGTTGCCCGCTTCGACTTCCCTACATCCTGGGAAATGCTCCTGCAGGAAGTTGAATACGTCAGAAACAATCCGGCACAGTTCAGAACACTCGTTCTTGATACGGCTGACTGGGCTGAAAAGCTCTGTATCAAGTCTGTATGCGACAGGGCGCAGAAAAACGGAATTGAAGACTTCGGATGGGGCAAGGGCTATACATACGTTGCTGAAGAGTTCGGCAAGCTCATCAATCTGCTGTCCGAGATCGTCGAAAAGGGCGTAAATGTCGTTGTCACGGCACATGCAAAGATGAACAAAGTCGAACAGCCGGACGAAATGGGCAGCTACGACAGATGGGAGCTTAAGCTCACAAAACAGACATCTCCGCTTCTGAAGGAATGGGCTGATATCCTGCTTTTTGCGAACTACAAGACTATTGTAGTCAGCACAGGCAAGGACAAATACAAGGGTCAGGGCGGTCAGCAGCGTATCATGTATACGACGCATACCGCCTCATGGGACGCAAAAAACCGTTTCGGGCTTCCTGATGTTCTGCCCTTTGACTTCGATCAGATCGCACATTTGCTGCCCGGAAATGCTGTTTCCGCTCTGGTAACGCCTGTTTCCGCTCCGGCAATGCCTGCTCCCGAACCTGTCAAAGTTCCAGAGCCCGTCAGAGCTGAACAGCCGGCACCTGCTCCGGCGCCTTCCGCACCTCCTGCGGAAAAGGACCCGCTTTTTGACTTTATAGACGAGGCTAAAAGTAAAAGACTTCCGGTAGAGATAGTCAACGAAAACAAATCGCCGGAAATTCCGGACTATGTACCAAAGGCTCTTGCCGATCTGATGAGATCAAAATGTCTGTCAATGGATGACCTTGATCTTATTGTCTCAAAGAGAGGACATTTTCCTCGCGGAACTCCGTTTCAGAACTATCCGAAGGAATATGTCGAAGGCTGCCTGATAGCTGCTTTCCCGCAGCTTTATGAATTTGCATTAAGAGAGGGTCTTGTTGACCTTCCGTTTTAAACTGATAACAAGAAAAGAGGTATAATTGAATGTCAGATTATGAACACGAGTTTGGTTGGGATGACAGCATTTCCAACGATGATGAATTTGTGGTACTTCCGGAAGGAGACTACGATTTTGAGATCACGAATTTTGAACGAAGCCGCAGCAAGGGCAGCGAAAGCGTCCCTGCGTCCAATATGGCAATAGTCGATATCAGACTTACAGACGGCAGACAGAGCGCAACAGTCAAGGACTACCTTGTTCTGCACACCAGGCTGGAATGGAAGCTCTCACAGTTTTTCCGCGCTATAGGGCAGAAAAAGCAGGGCGAAACGGTCCGCATGAACTGGGGCGCCGTTGTCGGCTCAAAGGGTCGCTGTAAGGTGGTTATCGAAAAATACACCACCGACAAAGGCGAACAGAGAGAGAGAAACAAGATTGCCAAATATTACGACTATATTGCTCCCGCACCTGCTGCAAAAGGATGGACGGCGGGGACATGGTGACACTAAGAACATATCAGACCGAAGCTGTAAAAGCGATCGAAAAGCAGTGGGACGAGGGCTTTTTGAGAACGCTCCTCGTTCTGCCGACGGGCTGCGGAAAGACCGTAGTATTTGCAAAGGTTACAGAAAATCAGGTGAAGGACGGCAGACGTGTGCTGATACTTGCTCACAGGGGCGAGCTTCTGGAGCAGGCAGCCGACAAGCTCTTCAAAAGCACAGGCATAATGAGTGCGCTTGAAAAAGCCGAAAGCACTTCCCTTGATTCATGGTACCGGGTCACGGTCGGCAGCGTTCAGACGCTCATGCGTGAAAAACGGCTCATGCAGTTCCCAAAAGATCATTTTGACGTTATCGTTATTGACGAAGCGCATCACGCTATATCAGAGAGCTATCAGAAGATACTCAGATATTTTGATAAAGCGGCAGTTTTGGGAGTAACGGCAACGCCCGACAGGGGCGACATGAAAAATTTAGGCGCGGTTTTTGACAGCCTTGCTTATGAATATACCCTTCCGAGAGCGATCAAAGAAGGGTATTTGTCGCCGATTAAGGCAGTAACTATCCCTCTGAAGCTTGACCTTACAGGCGTTTCTACACAAGCCGGAGACTTTAAAGCAAGCGACATCGACACGGCTCTTGACCCTTATCTTTATCAGATCGCAGACGAAATGAAAAAGTATTGTCAGGACAGAAAAACAGTCGTATTCCTTCCGCTTGTAAAGACCTCTCAGAAGTTCCGTGATATCCTCATCGAAAAGGAATTCAGAGCCGCAGAGGTCAACGGCAGCAGCGACGACCGCGCGGAGATCCTCGAAGCATTTGACAAGGGTGAATACAACGTGCTTTGTAATTCAATGCTCCTTACCGATGGTTGGGACTGTCCGTCCGTTGACTGCGTTATCGTACTT
>JAFTCS010000157.1 GCA_017454565.1 Clostridia bacterium | reverse complement strand
TATTGAGGGAAGGCGCGGCGGCAGACCGAACGGTCTGAGGACAGAACCTGTTTTGCTGATCGAAGATACGAACGGCGATCTTTCACAGGAAATGATCGCTATTTACGGAGCGTATAAGGAGGAATATCTATAAATGTCAGGAAAGCTTTATGTAGTAGGTACCCCAATAGGTAATCTGTCAGATTTTTCGCCAAGAGCGATAGAGACACTTTCGCAGGCGGATTTCATCGCCGCAGAGGATACCCGGGTGACCATCAAGCTGCTGAACAGATTCAACATAAGCACCCCCATGATAAGCTATCATAAATACAACGCCAACGAGCGCGGCGATGAGATCTGCAGCAGGATAGAAAACGGAGAAAACTGTGCTATTGTTACCGATGCCGGCATGCCATGCATATCAGACCCGGGCGAGCTGCTTGTCAGGCAGTGCGCCGACAGAGGAATACAGGTATGTGCGGTTCCGGGACCTACGGCTCTTGCGTCGGCTGTTGCCATATCAGGTCTGCCCACGGGAAGATTTGCATTTGAAGGCTTTCTTAGCGTAAACAAGCCCAGCAGGAGAGAACATCTTGTATCACTTATCCACGAGAAAAGGACAATGGTGTTTTATGAAGCCCCGCACAAGCTTTCCGCAACTCTGCGCGACATGCTGCAGTATTTCGGAGACAGGAGGATATCCATTGTCCGCGAGCTGACCAAGGTGCATGAGGAGGTTATCCGCACCACCCTTGCCGAAGCTGTCGAAAAATATTCCGATGACAGTATAAAGGGCGAGATAGTTCTTGTTATAGAGGGCTGCCATGAGGAAGAAAAAAAAGACAGCACCATCGAAGAAGCCTTGAACACCGCCAAGGAGCTTGTTGAAACAGGCATGTCTCTTTCGGATGCCGCAAGGGAAAGCGCAAAGCTGACGGGCTTTAAAAAAGGTGAGATATACAAGCTGCTTTTAAACGATAAATAATAATTCCGGTTTACTCATATTATAATACGAAAAGCTTAAGGGAGATGTTAAAATGGATATAATACTTGCTTCGGCCTCACCGAGAAGAAAGGGGCTTCTCAGTATGCTTTACAATGATTTCAGGGTCATTCCCTCGGATATCAGGGAGCTGGTGCCAAGGGATCTTCCCGTTGACAAGTGTCCCGAATATCTTGCCTGCATGAAGGCTGAGAGCATCTCACGGGGCAGGGAAAAGGAGCTGATTATCGGCTGCGACACTTCGGTTCTGATCGACGGCAAGATACTGAACAAGCCGCGCAGCACCAGTGACGCGCGCACAATGATGCACCTGCTTTCCGGCAAAACTCATTATGTAATAACAGGCTGCTGTCTGTATCATCTTGGCAGGTTCCAGAGCTTTTCCGAGATAACCGAGGTGGAGTTCTATCCGCTGACCGAGGACGAGATCGAGCAGTACATAAAGTCGAGCGAGCCATACGACAAGGCAGGTGGCTATGGCATACAGAACAAGGGAGCACTGTTTATCAAGGGCATAAAAGGAGATTACTATAATGTGGTCGGTCTGCCTGTAGCAAGATTAAAGCGTGAGATAGAAACTTTCCTCTCACAGGATTTTACGGCCGAGCCTGCTCCGCAGGAACACAAAAAGAAAAAACGATAGTAAAACAACCGCATCCACGGAATAATGTACGTGAGTGCGGTTGTTTTATGGCAATTTTCCGAGGAAGTCTAATATCAAAAAACAAATATCTGCAGCCGGCCGGACATATATATTATCAGAAAGAATCCGGTCGGAGGTGCGGTATGAAATTCTTGAGGATAATAACTTCTATACTGCTTTTGACAGTCACAATCATGTCAGAGCCTGTATTTGAACGCAAAGCGGAAGCGCTTGACGAAAAGGAAATAAAAGCTCCGGCAGCCGTACTAATGGACGCGTCTACCGGAAAGGT
>JAFTCS010000156.1 GCA_017454565.1 Clostridia bacterium | reverse complement strand
GCAATACCGCGAATTTTCTAAAGCCTTTTTCTGCTTTTACTCTGGGCAGCATTATCTCGTGACCGCAGCCCATGCAGCGCAGCTTGAAGTCCATTCCTATGCGCAGCACCATGAACAGTCTGTTGTTCTCACGGCCGCAAGGATGGGGCTTTTTCATTTCGATCACATCGCCTACGTTTATTTCGATCCTTTCCATAATCCGTCCCCCGATTCAGCTTTTGCGGATAACCACGATGCTCACAATGATAAGTCCCAGCGCAGCGGCTCCGAAGATGGAAAACACCAGCACAATAGTGCCTATCCAACCGTTATCGTCAGAAACCTGAGAACTTTGGCCATCGTCCGATACCTGAGATACCGCAGACTGCTCTGACGTGTCCGATTCTATGCTGCTTTCGGAGTGATCCTGCTGAGATACATCGCTGGGCTGCGGCTGAGGTTCTCCGTAAAAAGTATCCATTTCCCTGCCCAGACGGTCAAGGTCGTAAATTGCCGAATAGTCTTTTTCACCTGAGTATGAGGTGCTCACAAGCTGCACGTCAACCGGAACACCGTCATCTATTGTTTTCTTATTATCATCTACAAATCTCACATAAGAGGACATGCAGTACCTTACTCCGTCGGCTGTGGCGCGCTGTATTACCGAGCATGTACCTCCGCCGCTCTGCTCTCCCATGGTCATATATCCCATGCTCTTCATTATGCTGGGCATAAGGTTGCCGCATGAAAACGAAACGCCTGTGGTTATCAGCGCAAACCTCATGTTTTCATTGCCGGTCTGCTTATCCTTTTCGTCTATAACTCCGTCAAAATTTATATCAACAACATTTGTCTGCATGAAGGTCTGCCCGCCGAGAAGATTTTCTCCGGTGATAAAGGAGTTTCCGGTTATCATGCCTATTATGGAATAAAGAGCAACCGAATCTCCGCCCACATTCGCGCTCAGGTCAATGACTACGTTCTTAATGCCCTCTGCCCTTGCTTTTTCCAGACCCGTGTATACTATAGAGACGGAATCCTCCGGCATAGCGGCGGATTTGCCGCTGAAATAGTCATGCCAGCCCTGATAATCCACCTCGAACTTGTTAAAGCATATAAGGGCGGTATTACCCTTGCTGAAATAGCTGCCCTTGCCAAGCATGCTCTCGCGCAGGCTGATAAGCTTAGCCTGTTCGGAACTTACACGCATGTTCTTTTCGGTGTATTCGTTCTGGAGATTCATTATATCAGCGATACCGTTCATATAATCCTGCATGACGTCTGCACTGCTGATAACATTTATCAGTGCGGTGCTGCTTATCATCCCCGTGTGTCCTCCGTCAGAAAGCATAAAGCTGAACAGCCTGTCCATTCCCGCAAGATAATCGCCCGTTTTATTTGAGAGCAGAAGCTCCTTCGTCCTGCTGTCTGTGCGGGTAAGAGCAGCATCCAGTCCGTTAGCCTTGATCTCGTTTGCAAGAGCTATCCTGTCGCTGGGATAGCCGTAGAAGGTCTCGACCGAAAGCTGAAGCTCCTTATAGGTCATATCAACAACATCCTGCGGTCTGACACCGTTTTTCATTGAGGAAAGATACACAGGATCGGTGTCTGCCACCTCGCCGCCGTTAATGTCCTCATACATAGCCTGAAAATAAATGCGTCCGTCAGAATATAACGTGGTGATGAAATCCACATTCCCGAACAGATCGCTGAGGGTCACAAAGGGATAGTACACCACCCCGTCCTGCTCACGGATGTCTATGCCGTACTTGCCCATATCTATAGTGCTGGGCTTTGCCGGCTGGTCATAACTGACACTGTCAAACTTTACAAAGAGATCAGGCCCGCACATCACAAGCTTGCTGCCCTCCATCTTATACACAGGAGTGGAAACAAAACTTGCAAGGTCATCGGCAGTAAATACATCAGTCTGCACGTTCACTTCGGCCGTATCAGCACACTTGCTTTCCGTATAGGTAAATCTGCCGCCGCCTTCGTTTTTAACAGTCATTTCTCCGTCCAGAAATGTCTTGTAGTAAAGCTCCATAGACATATATGGAACATTCGGCATATCCGGGTAAAACATGCACTCGACTGTTTCATTTTCATCCAGACTTCTGCGAAAGACAGGTACGGCTCTTTTTTCTCCTGTGCCTGACGGAGCTGCATTTACATGCGAAAACGAACACACGCTCATTGAGACCCCGACAGCGCAAACTGCAGCAAAAAGCTTCATAATGCTTTTCTTCATAGCTTTTCCTCCGAAAAAGATCATATAGTCTTGAAAAATTTGATAATAAACTCGCTGCCCTTTCCTTCCTCCGACTGTACGCTGATATATCCTCCGCACTTCTCGATTATGCTCTTTGAAAGTGCAAGACCTATACCCACGCTTGTATCCCCGGAATGGCTGCCCTTATAGAACCTCTCAAAAATGTGCGGAAGGTCTTTTTTGGATATTCCGCAGCCTGTGTCTTTGATCGACAGCTTTATAAGCAGCGGGTTTTCCTCAGCACTGAGAGTGACAGAACCGCCCTTCTTCGTGTGCTCTATGCAGTTCTTGACAATATTCGTAACCGCTTCGCACACCCAGCGCATGTCGCAGTCAATTGTTATATCGGGACAGTCTCCCTTTACGTCTATACATTTATCCTGCGCAATAGCGGAGGTATTTGAAATGCTGACGTTTATTATATCCTTCAGCTTCACCTTTTCGTTGTGGAATGTAATGGTATTCGCATCTAACTTTGAAAGGGTGAGCATCGACTGCGTAAGAAATGTCAGGTGATTAACTGAGTTTTTTATGTCGCCTAAAAATTCCCTTTTAAGCTCCTCCGGCATCTCTCCCTCAAGTATGCTGTCAAGCATTATCATTATGGAAGTAAGCGGCGTTTTGAGCTGATGAGAAATATCCGAAATGGAGTCCTTCAGTTTTTCCTTTTCTGTTCCGGAGCGTTCGGACTGCTCCCTGAGCATTATTGTGGTCTTATATATCTCGCTGCTCAGCACGGAGGTCTGATCCTCACTCAGATCGTCAAAGCGCAGATGATAATTGCCGCTGTTTATCCTTGAAAGATATTTTGTCAGCTTCCTGTCCTGATTTCTGCGGATGGTCACATATATCCCGAAACATATCATCGAAACACAGCCCATACCCACGCATACCGAAACGGCCAACGACACCACTCCGGCAAAGTTGCGTCTGTCCTGCAATACGATAACGTCACTTTCAGCAATACCGTATTTTCTGAGGAAGGTCTCGGCGCTGCCATCCGATTCGGCAGCATTCAGCACATCAGCAATATCCCTGTCATCCACATCCGGATATTTTTCCCTGACAAGCGCTATTATAAGGGAAATTGCCTGTCTGTCTGCATTCTTCACTGCTGTAAGACCAAACTGCACCGCACCCGCCGCCAATATAGAAAACGCCAGTGTAATGGCCGCAAAAATCAGGAAGAATTTTGATGAGAGCTTCATTTTGCCTCCATTCTGTAGCCGATGCCCTTGACGGTACGTATCAGCTCGGTGTCAAGCTTCTGCCTTATTCTTTTTATGTAGACGGTCAGTGTATTGTCGTTAACGAAGTTTCCCGCTATGTCCCATATTTTTTCAAGTATAAGTTCTCTTGTGACCACCTGACCTGCGTTCTGCATGAGCATTATAAGTATCCTGTATTCCAATGCGGTCAGCTCGACCTCTGTACCGTTTTTCATCACAATGTGCTTTTCCGTATCCACAGATATATCCCCCACGGCAATAACGCTGCCCTTGCCGTTGGAGCTGTTGTCGAAGCGCTTTATCCGTGCAAGAAGCTCTCTTGATGAAAACGGCTTTGTGATATAGTCATCCGCGCCAAGCTCAAGCCCTCCTACGATATTATCCTCATCGTCCAATGCTGTAAGGAAGATAGCGGGAGCCTGATTGAGCCTTCTTATCTCCTTGAAAAGATCAAAGCCGTTGCCGTCAGGCAGGGTAACGTCCAGTATCATCAGGTCATATTCTCCGCCCGAATGGGCAATAGCACTCTCGCAGTCCTCACACAGGGTAACATCATGTCCCTTGGATTTCAGTGTATACACAAGACCCTTTGAAATTATCTTATTATCCTCAACCAGCAAAATATTCATGTTCTATCACTCCCTGTCACATATCCGGAGAAGCATTTACACATCTCCGTTCGTTATATACAATATATTATAATATTCCAACCGCCCTATGTCAATGTTATCAAAAAATACTGTCATGGCAAGTTCACTAAAAAGCTCTCCAGAAACGACAACAGAAAAGTTTCGGCGCAAAGCCTGCGCTGCGCTCTGAGCACGAACTGAAACTTTGCCGCTCGCGCACAGAAAAAATAACAGCCGCGAACGGTGTAGTTCGGGTCAGAGTAAACTATCAACGCGAAATCGGCACCGGCGGCTCGCCGGTCGCGGTGCGTGACCGCACACGACCTGTTCGCGGAGATTGATAAACAAGAGGGAAACTACACCCCTCGCGCACAGAAAGAAGTTACAGCCGCGATCGTTTTAGTTTTGGTCAGAGTAAACTATCAACGCGAACAGGGGACCGGCGGCTCGCCGGCGCGAAATCGGCACCGGCGGCTCGCCGGCGCGAACAGGGGACCGGCGGCTCGCCGGCGCAGAAGTGAAAGACCGGCAGCTTCTTTCGGAAACTGCCGGTCTTTCGGGTTGGGTGGTATATAGGGAAAAACTCGTAATCAGATATTGTCGTTGCGGATGGTCTCTATGATATTCTGCTTGTTGAACTTGGCGATAGAGAATCTCATTATCACAAAGAGCAGCAGCAGGACTACCAGCAGACACATCAGCATCTGTAACCAGGGAATCTGGTAAGTGATTTCGTTCATTCCGTTTGAGTTCATGGAAACATTCATTGAATTGCTGAGCAGGAAGCCGCCCAGAACGCCTATCGGAATACCTATGATAAGGGATTTGAATGTATAGAGCGCACTTTCAAGAAGTATCATTCTGTGAAGCTCTTTCTTGGTTGTGCCGATAGACCTCAGCATAGCAAATTCTTTCTGTCTGAGCTTCATGTTGGTGGTAACTGTATTGAACAGGTTCGTAATGCCTATGAGCGAGATAACAACTATAAAGCCGTAAACAAATACCTGCATAACAAGAAATGACGACTTCATGCTGTTTACCATTCTCGAATAGTTTGTTATACTGGAAACGTCTGTAGTACCCTCCATTATGCACTCTTCTACCCTATCCTCAAGAGAATTCGGGTCTGCGGAATACGCCTCCATGGTGCCGTTACTGGGGTTTTGAATTATTGTATCAAATCTGTCTGTGGTGACAATTATCACCTTGCTCTCATAGTAGCTGCTGAACATACGCGAACTGGGAACAGTTTCAACTGTGGCCGCTATCTCTATTTCAGCATTATAATCGTGATCTACGTACTGCGGCTCCTGCTCATAATAAGCATCGCCCTCAACAGACCCGTCATAGACCTCCTCGGTAATGGTGCACTCTCCCTTCAGCACCATTCCTACAGGATCCTTGAAAAGCTGTGTTTTTTCAGGCTTGGGCAAATTATAGTTATTCTCATCAACATCAATTATGTTGTAATTCCAGATAAAGCCCTTGTCCTTGCAGTCCTCGTATTTCAATCCGGCTTCATCGCAAAGATCCATGAAGGTGTGCTTATCGACCGCCATAAATGAATACCTGACCTTGTTATCGTCAACAAAATCCTGGGACATACGACTGTAAAGAGGACTGTCAGGCTTTACCTCATCACAGAGCTGGTCTTCATTAACACTGAAAGTAAACTTTTCGGAAGTGTAGTATACTCTGTATTTGCTGATTCCCAGACCGCTGGCAATGCTTTCAAAATACTGCTCCTCGGTGCCCTTTGGAATAGGCGCGGGATCGCCCTTTTCATCTCTGGGATTGAAATAAAGTATCACGTTGTACTCGGAATTTGCTATTGCATAGTATTCCTGATTCATAAGCGATCTCATAGCAAAATCAACAGTGGAATTGATTGCGAGGAAAAGCGCCACACTGACCACGATAGAAATAACCGTTGTGCGGTACTGCTTGCGGCTGCGCTTCATGTTTTTCCATGCGATGCTGCCTCCGATACCGAATATCTTTTTTACCCAGTTGGGTGTGGCATACCCTTTCTTTTGCTGCTTTGCAGAGATGTTCACATTCTTGTTGCTTCTGATAGCCTCCATCGGGGAGGTACGCGAGGCTCTCTTTGCAGAGGTGGCTGCCGAGCAGGCTATGGTCACAATGCCTACTGCAACCGCTAAAATGACAGCGGGAACATTCACCACAAATATCAGCTTGAATGAACCGAGCTGATCCGCCAATACGCTTGATGCGAATGCCACCAGAGCTGCTGTAATACCTATTCCGAGCAGCACACCCAGCGGTATACCTATAATTCCTAGCAGGAAAGCTTCATAAAATACGTTCTGTTTTATCTGTCTTGGGGTAGCACCTACAGATGAAAGCATACCGTAGAGCCTTGTCTTTTCTGTAATTGAGATCTCAAAGCCGTTGCGGATAATGAATATGCTTGCAAGCATTACTATAAGCATGCCGACGATCATTACCATAATTGATGTGATCTGGAAGCCGCCGCTGTTGTCATCCTGTATCGCACCCTTTGCTTGAAGCAGATCACGGTTTATACCGAAATCAAATATTCCCAAGGGATTATTTTCAAGCTGCTTGTGTATCACTGCACCTGAGTCGGTGTTTGCGTCCGCGTAGTTGCTGAGGTATCTTTTTATGTCATTTTCATCGCAGCCTGTTATCTGTGATAATACCTGAGCATAATCCTTTTCAGCATCATCCCAGAGGTTGACGATCATATAGAATGATTTTTCAGGCTCCTTGTATGTATATACCTTTACGCTTTCGGTGAAAAACTGACTGTATGAATACCCTTCGGTCGCAAGAAATCCTACCTCTTCCTTGAGTATGCCCACGATCTTGAATTCCTTGATGCCCTCTTTTTCCCAATCCTCCATATCTCCGAAGGAACCGGCAATGTAATCGGGAATAACACGGCCGCCGAACTCCTGATAGAAAATTTCAAAACCCGGAACATTTGCCTTGAGAACACGCTTGCCGTACTCGGCGCTCAGAGTATCTCCCACCTTGTATTCATGCTTGGAGTAGCGGTTCATGGATTCCGATATAACTATCTCGTTTTCATTCTCGGCAAAGCGTCCGCTTTTAAGCTGACTGCAGCTTGCGTCAATAGAATTGCTTGTAGTGCCGTATAATGTAAATAACTTTACAAACTGATATTTCGGATCATCTATTTTATATGTTCTGATAGGTTCAAAAGCATAGACGTCCTTGACGTTGCGGTTGGCCTTTACAGTACGGATATTATCCGCATTGAAATTCTCACCCACAAAAAAAATGTCGTAATCGCCGCTGTTTACCAGACTGGTGTATATGCTCGACGCATCCATACTGGAGACTATACCTGCCACAGTGGTAATGAGAGCGACCGAAAGCATAATGCCTATTATGGATACTATCGTTCTGCTTTTGTTCATCAGCAGATTTTTGATAGTCAGCTTTCTCAACATTTTCACGTCTTATTCCTCCCCTGCAAGCTTGCCGTCACTTATACGGATTATCCTGTCGGCCTCCTTGGCTATTTCAAGGTTATGGGTTATCATTATGATAGTCTGGTTGAAGCTCTTGTTGGTCATCTTGAGGATGCTTACAATGTCGTCTGTTGCCTTGGAATCGAGATTACCTGTAGGCTCATCCGCCAACAGGATAGCCGGGTTGTTTATTATAGCTCTTGCAATGGAAACTCTCTGCTGCTGACCGCCTGAAAGCTGATTCGGCAGGTTCTTTTTCTTGTCTGCGATACCGAGGGCGTTCATTACCTCGTCAACTCTTTCTCTGTCGACGTTCTTGCCGTCCAGCTCCATAGGAAGTGTTATGTTCTCCTCGGCAGTCAGGATAGGAATGAGGTTATAGAACTGATACACTATACCGATCTGCCTTCTGCGGAAGATGGCAAGCTTATCATTGTTCATCTTGTTTATCTCGTTGCCGTCAATGAAAATACTGCCGCTTGTAGGTCTGTCCACGCCGCCAAGCATGTGCATGAGTGTACTCTTGCCGCTGCCGCTCTGTCCGACTATTGCAACGAATTCTCCCTGATTCACGCTCATTGATATACCGTCCACTGCATTAAAGGCATTTTCGCCGTTTCCATAGGTTTTTACAAGATTTTCTGTTCTGAGGATCTCCATATCAAGCACTCCTTATTATGTGTTGTTTTGATTTTGTTCCGGCTTTCTCCTGCCTTCTGTAGTTATCTTACATCTTCTAAGTGACTGCAAAGTGACTGGAAATATTTTTTTCATTTTCATCCGCCGCCCGTCACTTTCTGATATTATTATAGTCCGGCTATGTGACAGCAAAGTGACTGTAACAAAAAAATCCCGCAAGACAGCAAAACCTTGCGGGAGAAAATAATATGTCAGATATTGGTATCGCGGTTAGCCAATGCAGCTTCCCTTGCTTCCATTTTCTCGATGCGCTTCTCGCCCTCATCGGCAAGCTTTCTGAACTCGGAAATGGTAGTCCTCATCTGCGGCAGAGCCTTGCTCTTGTACTCGGTGACGGAATCAAGAGCTTCAAAGGTATCTGCAAAAGCTGCTCTCAGGGTATCAACAGAGATATTAGCCTCCATAGCCTGCTGCTGGATGGTCGAACCCTGCTCCTTGAGCATCTTTGCTGTAGCGCCGATGATCTTGTTGGTCGCCTCATTTACGGCGTTTACCTTTTCAAGAACAATCTTCTGGTTATAAAGTGCGCTTGCAACGGTCACGGCTATTCTCAGAGCGGAAACTGTGACATTCTCGGCACGTTCAACGGCACGGATAAGCTCCTTGTTGTTGCGTCGGACGATCTCCATTGCAATGATGCCCTGCATGTTCACAGCCTGCATCTGCTGCATGTCCATAACCTTTTGTCTCAGCGGGAAGAGAACCTCTTCCTCGACGAACTTGATCCTCTCCTCGTCAACGTTCTCGACCTTTGCCTTTTCAATGGCTGCTGAAATAGCATCGTCCATCTGAGTGCCCAGCTCTATCTGCTGAGAAAGCTTCTTGGTCAGGTCACGAAGAGAAAGCTGCTCGACTTCAAGAGTGGTGTTGTCACGCTTGAGGACTTCCTTGCCTTTGCCCAGCGACTGGATAGTTGTAGCGATAACGGAATCGGCCTTGTCAAACTTTGCAAAATAGTTCCTGATAGGATTGAACATCTTGCCCAGGAAGCCCTTCTTTGCGAAGTCGATACCTGAAGGGTCAAGATCCTTCATCTGCATCTGAAGCTGCGAAAGGCCGTTGACGATCTCGCCGTTTTCGCCGCCCATTTTGCTTAGGTCCACAAGGCGCACGTTGAGCAGTTCATTCTTCTGCGTAGACTTCTCCACAATGTCATTGCCAAAGGTGTCGATTGACGTCACGATCTCTCTTCTGTCCTGCAGTGAACCAAGGTCAAACGTAAAGAGCTGATCCGTGTTGCTTTCGGCAACCTTTTCAAGCTTTTCCTTTGTTTCCGGAGCAGGAACAAGCTCCTCCTTGACTTCCTCGCTCACCTTTTCTACGTCGGGCAGATCCATACTAAATGCCATAATGATTTCCTCCTGTATATTATTTTTCCGTTGGTACTATATCACAAAACCAGTAATTACATTTCAGAGTTGAAGAGGTTCTTGAGCTTGTATACGATATCATCGCTGTCTGCATTGATGGTGGCAGCCTCGTTGATCTGAGAGATCATCTTGAGAGCATCAATGTTTGCATTGTAGCCGATGGTGTATACCGGAACCTCATAGGCTTTCAGCACAGCATCTATCTCGTTCAGTGAGTGGCCGACATTCTGCTCGCCGTCACTGAGAAGGAAGATCATGGGCTTAGCTTCGGGATGCTGCTCCTTAGCCTTGTTTATCATATCAAGAGCCACGATAACAGCGTCATAGGTAGCGGTTGAACCGTTTGCAGTCAGATCCTCAACTGCGCCCTTGAAATATGCCTGCTGGTTGAGGTCAAACTTATCTATAGGCAGGTTGATACTTACCTTATTGCTGAATGATACCAGACCCACAAAATTGCTCTTGTTGATATACTGCATCGAGTTGATAAGTGAAGTTTTGAGAGCATTTATGGGTTCGCCGATCATGCTGCCCGAAACGTCAGCCACAAACACGGCTACGATAGGTCTGCCGCTGTTCTTGTTCTCCTTATAGAACTTCTGGGCACTGAGGAGCTTATCTCCGCTGATATTGTCGGGAAGCTCGCTGATGTACTTTTCGTTCTGGTTGAATCCGCATGCCTCTGCATAGCTCTGAGACTCTGCGCTGAGACAATACTGAGCAAAGAGCTTGAGAGCGTCTGTTTTATCCTTTGAAAGATCGCCGATGGCATAAAGGGGATTGTCGTGCCTTACGCCAAAGGGAGTGAAAACATAATTATTCTTCAGTGTCGGGTCGTTTACATATAACTGGTATTCCATAACCATGGCATCCAGTGAACCCGATTCTGCGGCGTTCCTCATCTGCAGTGTGTTATAGGAGACGAGCGGTACATTCTCCTGGAAGGTCCTGAAGCCTTCCGCCGCTGTCGAACTGAGGATATCATCCGCATCATAGGTGTAAAGCGTATTTATAAGAAAGTTCAGTCCTGTAGAGCTTACAAACGGGTTGGTGTAGCCCATCAGCAGGTCGCCGCTCTGGGTGGCTTCTGCAACTGTTTTCATATTAACAGAACCGTATTTGCTTACCATGTCGCTGTGCTTTTCTTTTGAAAGAAGTATGCCTGCCACATTGCCGCAGAGCTTCTTTTCAATAAGCGTAGTCTTTATGCCGCCGGCATTGAGCATGCTGCCCCAGAACTCATTTGAGGGAGAGAGCGCCTCCGGAACGTACTTGCCGGACTTGATATAGTCCAGTGCAAGACCGGATGAAACCGAACGTACAGATACGGAGACCGTCTTTCCGTTCACTGTCTTCATTTCGCTGTTGAAACGTTCGGCTATCTCATTAAGCCAGCCGTCTGTACCTGTGCCGGCCTTTTCAGGTGAAGAGAATATCTCCACATTTATTTCGCCGCTGCCGGTAACGCTGAGCGGATAGCTCTTGATATCGGGCAGCTCCTGTTCGTCAGAAAGAATATCGGTGTCGTTTATAGCAGATTTTCTGGCAGCAACAGTTTCCACCTTGATGCTGCCCAGCAGATTGCCGAGAGTCTGTTCAGCCTTTTCTGTGGTTATCTGCTCCTCCGACTTGCCGAGATCCTGCGTCAGAGTAATTCCTAAGAATACACCCAGGAACACCACTACAGCAATACCGACGAAAATTGCGATCTTTTTTCCATTTGAAGGCTTCATAGTTTTCCTCACTTTCCGGCAAAGCCTGTCTTTCATATCTGAGGTTATCCGAAGCTTTTATACTGCGGATAACTTATCCGTTCTTGTAGTATTTCGTCTGCTTTATAAGGTCGTTTATCTCCTGAACAGCCGCCATGTTTTCAAGTCCTGCCTCGTCAAGGTCATCAAGCTTGGATATTTCAAGCAGCAGACCGTCAAGCTTTATGAGGATATCCTCATTCATGCTCACAAGGCTTCTCACATAGGTGATATGCTCACTGTAAATGCTCATCTGAGTATCCACAGACTTTGAAACCGTGCTGTAGCCTGACATCTTTATCTTTTCCCGCAGCTTTTCGTAATCCTTATAATCAAAGATAATCATTCTGTTTATCATCTTTTTCACGTTATTGAAAAAGATAGCCTGCACTGAATTTATCGCATTCTGGAAACGTGTGAAGGTCATCTCCTGAGGCGTAAAGAACTGCTCAAGGATGCTGTCCAAAGCGCTGTCCTTATCCTCCATTCTTCCGATCTGCTCCACTGCGGTGTCTATTTCCTCATCAAACACGCCGCGGCCTCTTTTCTCGCGGAGAGAATCAACATATTCCTCAGGCCTTGTAAGCTCGCTGCCTTTAAGAAGTATAACGGGTGGCTCCTTCTTCTCGCTGAAAAGAAGAGTATAATTTCCGTAGAAGAAAGCGACCAGACTCATCACGATAACCGTAACTGCCAAAGCTGCACTGAGAGCTCCTCCCGTGAACGCAAGACCGACAAGCCCCTTTGAAAACATTATTACGTTCAGAAGAGCGATACCCAGATTGAGGCAGATGATCTTTAATGCGCGATTTTTCATATCAGTCTCCTCCATCAACAAAAATTTTATTACCGCTCTACAATAATTTTACTATTATGTCACCGCTTTGTCAATATAAATGACGTTCCCCCATAAAATCAAAAAGTCACGACACTCCGACTTTTTGATTATTCAGTGTCGGAGCAGGGCATGACAAAGCATGAAACTATTCCTTTGCGAGAGAATCAAGAAATCTTACAAAATAATCAGGCAATGGTGCCGAGAGTGTCAGTGTCTTACCTGTGGTAGGGTGAATAAATGAGATAAAGTATGCATGCAGGCATTGTCCTCCAAGGGACGCAAGATATTTTTTGCCGCCGTAAACAGGGTCACCCGCCACAGGATGACCTAAATATGCCATGTGTACCCTTATCTGGTGGGTGCGGCCGGTCTCAAGAGTAAGCTCAACATGTGTGTATGCTCCGAAGCGGCGCAGCACCTTGTAGTGAGTTATTGCCTCCCGTGAGTTTTTCGCGGTAACTGTCATTTTTTTACGGTCGGTGGGATGGCGGCCTATGGGAGCGTTCACGGTGCCCTCATCTTCCTTTAGATTACCCACAACCACCGCCTGATATTTACGGGTAAAGCTGTGTTCCTTTATCTGCTCCGCAAGCAGCTTGTGCGAGTGGTCGTTCTTTGCAACGATGAGCAGACCGCTGGTGTCCTTATCAATTCGGTGAACTATGCCTGGACGCAGCACACCGTTTATTCCCGAAAGAGAATCCCCGCAGTGATAGAGCAGAGCGTTTACCAGAGTACCGTCCGGATTGCCGGCAGCAGGATGCACCACCATTCCGCGCGGTTTGTTGACAACCAAAAGATCCTCGTCCTCATACACTATATCCAGCGGGATATTTTCGGGCTTTGCTTCGGGAAGTACGGGGTCGGGCAGAACAAGCTCCACCACATCGCCGCTGCGCATGCGGTAATTCTTGCCGGCAGCTTTTCCGCCGACAGTCACGGCGCCCTCCTCCATAAGCTTCACCACAGACGAACGGGTAAGCTCCGGCTCTGAATCCGCAATGAATTTATCTATGCGCATGCCTGCGTTTTCATCAAGTGCGGTAAAGATCTTAGTCTCCATCGGTCTCACCTTTCGGCTCCGGGTCTTTGTCGCTCTCAGCTTCCGATACATTCTCTGAAGAGTCAGCATTATTGTTTTTTTCTTCCGCAGGACTTTCCTTGCTGCTCTTGAAAAGAAGAACTATCACTAACAGCACAGCGCCGATGGTTATGCAGTAATCCGCAAAGTTGCATACCGGCGGAAAGAAAGACAGTGAAAGATAATCCACCACGAAGCCTCTGAAAATTCGGTCGATCAGGTTTCCTATACCGCCGCCGATCATCAGTGCAGCGGAAATGCAGAAAAGCTTTCCCGTAAATTTCTTTTTGATGATAAGCCAGATAAACACACCTATGAGCAAGCTGGTTATAACCGCGAAAATCCAGACATGATTCTGGAACATGCCGAAAGCCACGCCTCTGTTTTCAACGTAGGTCAGTGAGAAAAGCCCGTCTATGACCGACATGCTGCCGTTTGGCGCAAGACCCTGTACAATAAAATATTTGATGATCTGGTCGATCACGACTAAGACTGCCGCAGCCGCCAGAACGATTGTCAATACCATAAGATCACCTGCCGTATAATTCTATTGAAAAAAGGCCAGTGAGTTTCTGTTCACTGACCTTTTCTTTTTTATAAAAGTGTTTTATACTATTACTCAATAAAAGTATAATTTTTGAGAGCCTGTCCTTTGTCAAGGACAGGCAGGAAGCCTGAGTATCGGAGGGCGTCGCCCTCCAAACCTCCCACAAAGGGCGCTGGGTCTCGCCTGTCGGCTCGGTCGGTGCTTCTGCTTCGCAGAGGTCTCCACCGGAGACCCGCACCCCCTTGACCCTGCAAGCCTTTGAAAAGGCTTGAGCGAATCTTTATTGTTTAATTTAATAAAAGTGTTACTATACAAGCCGCTTTGATGGCAGACTATCAGCCGATAACTGCGGCGCAGCGCGCACAGAGAGTCTTGTGTTCGGGGTTCTGACCTACAGTTTTGCTGTAGATCCAGCAGCGCTCGCACTTTTCGCCCTCGGCATGCTCTACCTTTACGCCAAGACCGTCCTCTTCGGACTTCACGATCTCAACATCAGAAACGATAAATGAAGCAGCAAGCTCCTTCTCAGCCTCCTTGAGGAAATCATACTGCTCTCCTGCGGCGGTGAGTGTGACCTTAGCCTCAAGGGACGCGCGGATGGTCTTGTTCTTGACCTCAACTTCGAGAGCCTTCTTTACCTCGTCTCTGGTCTGGTGGATCTTGTCCCACATTGCAACGAAGCTCTCGTCAAGCTCAACACCTGTCATGGCGGGCATATCGTTGAAGAGCACGTTCTCGGCATTTGCCTTCTTGTCGTGGGGCATGAACTTCCAGATCTCGTCCGAAGTGTAAGCAAGGATAGGAGCAACCATTCTTGCCATTGCGTCAAGGATGATATAAATTGTGGTCTGGGCGGCACGTCTGAGCTTGCCGTCCTTTTTCTCTGTATAAAGTCTGTCCTTCAGAACATCGAAATAGAAGTTTGACATATCTACAACACAGAAGTTGTGGATAGCCTGATACACCTGATGGAAGTCAAATCTGTCATAGCCGTCCCTGACCTTGACATTCAGAGCGTCAAGCTTTGAGAGCGCCCACTTGTCGATGGGAAGCAGCTCGCTCATGTCAACCATGTCATTGTCGGGGTCAAAGTCGCTGATGTTTCCGAGGATGTAGCGCGCGGTATTCCTGATCTTCCTGTAAGCCTCCGAAAGCTGCTTGAGAATGTCATTGGAGATACGCACATCAGAGTGGTAATCGCTGGATGCCACCCACAGTCTGAGGATATCTGCACCGTACTGGTCGATGATAGCCTGGGGGCTGAGTCCGTTGCCCTGAGACTTGGACATCTTTTTGCCCTCCATGTCGATTACCCAGCCGTGAGTCAGAACAGTCTTATACGGAGCCTTGCCCTTGGTAGCTATAGCCGTCAGAAGTGATGACTGGAACCATCCTCTGTACTGGTCGGAACCCTCAAGATAGAGATCAGCCGGCCATTTCAGATACGGTCTTTCCTCGCATACGGCAGCATGGGATACGCCGGAATCGAACCATACATCCATGATGTCCTTTTCCTTGTCGAATTCCTTGCATCCGCACTTGGGGCAGGCAATATCAGAAGGAATTATATCCTTTGCGTCCTTTGCATACCATGCGTCTGAGCCTTCCTTTGCGAAAAGATCGGCAACGGCATCCATAGCCTTCTTGTCAATGATAGGCTCGCCGCAGTCCTTGCAGAAGAAGATCGGGATCGGAACGCCCCATTTTCTCTGGCGGGAGATACACCAATCCTTTCTCTCCCTTACCATTGAGGTGATCCTGTCCTCGCCCCAGCCGGGTATCCATTCAATTCCCTTGATAGCCTCCACAGCCTCATCCTTGAAGTTGTCAACGGAGCAGAACCACTGCTTTGTGGCGCGGAAGAGAACAGGCTTCTTGCATCTCCAACAGTGAGGATACTGGTGGATGATCTTTTTCAGTGCAAAAAGGTTGCCTGTTTTTTCAAGATGTTCAGCGATAGGCTTGTTTGCGTCCTCTGTAAGCAGACCTGCAAAAATGCCGGCCTCCTCAGTAAGTCTGCCGTGAGCGTCTACCGGCACTACCATTGGAAGCTCCTTGTAGTTTCTGCATACCTCATAGTCGTCAACACCGTGACCTGGAGCCGTGTGTACGCAGCCCGTACCGCTTTCAAGCGTTACATGGTTGCCCACGATAACAAGTGAAGTACGGTCAAGGAATGGATGAGCTGTTTTCATATATTCAAGCTCGGCGCCCTTTATAGTGCCGATGACCTCGTAATCTGTGATGCCGGCAGCCTCCATTGCGGCAGCATAAAGCTCCTCAGCCATTACATAATATTCGTTTCCGCTCTTGATAACACTGTAATTGAATCTGGGACCCACACAGATAGCCACGTTTGCGGGCAGAGTCCATGTGGTGGTTGTCCATATAACGAAATAGGTATTGTCAACGTCCGCACCCATAGCAGAAAGCTTGCCAAGATCGTCAGTGACCCTGAACTTTACATAGATAGAATGACAGGGATCCTCTGCGTACTCTATCTCGGCCTCTGCAAGAGCAGTTTCGCAGTCCGGGCACCAGTAAACCGGCTTTAAGCCTCTGTAGATGTAACCCTTGCATGCCATATCAGAGAAAAGTCTGATCTGCTTTGCCTCGTACTCATGTTTATGAGTGATGTAAGGATTGTCCCATTCACCGATAGCGCCAAGACGCTTGAACTGGTTTCTCTGGTCGTCAATGTAACCAAGAGCAAAGTCACGGCAGATCTTCCTCAGCTCTACGACAGAGATGGAGGTAGAGTTGCCCACACCCGCCTTGTTCCTTGCTTTAAGCTCAGTGGGAAGTCCGTGAGTATCCCAGCCGGGAACATACGGTGACTTGAAGCCTGTCATGTTCTTGTACTTTACGATTATATCCTTGAGCACCTTGTTCATGGCATGTCCAAGATGGATAGTTCCGTTTGCGTAAGGAGGTCCGTCATGGAGAACATAAAGGGGCTTGCCCTCGTTAAGCTCCATGAGCTTGTCGTATACTCTTTCCTCCTCCCAGCGTTTCAGGGTCTCGGGTTCGGATTTCGGAAGTCCGGCCCTCATGGGGAAGTCTGTCTTTGGCAGATTTAACGTGCTGTTGTAGTCCTGCGGCATTGGTTTTCTCTCCTCTTTCTGTTTTGTTGTTTATCTAATACAAGCCAAAATCCGACACGAGGTATTGTGTCGGATAATATTGGTCAGATTTCAGTTTTACTCGTTATTTTCAGTCTGCGATGCGTCATCATCGTTTTCCTCATCAAGGCTGATAGGCTGGCGGGAATTCTCACCCAATGTATCATCGCTGCCGAAGATAGCGCCGTCGCCTATTTCATCAATGCTTGTGGGCATCGGTTCATCGTTTCTTTTTGAAGCGGCTGCATTGGCGGCTGCGATTATATCATCGGTGTTGCTGTCGGGCATTTCCTTTTGAGTGGGACTGATCTTCTTGAACATGATAACGCTCTCGTCAGTAGTCTGATCCTCTGTATCATCCTCCGGCTCGTCAAATTCAGAGACGGCAGTTTCAGGCTCGCCCTCATCCACATCCGCATCTGAGATCTCGTGAACACGCCTGTCGGCCTCCTGATCTCTTTCAAGCTCCGCCTGCACCTTGCTGTTGGTGCGAAGTTCCTCGGCGATCTCCTTTACCTTGTCGGCGTCAAGAACGCTTACGGTTATGTGGGGGCCGTCTATTTTAGCCTGCTCAACAGCCTTGTCAGCCTCGTCCCTTATTTCCTGTTCAAGGGAGTCGGGTCTTACGGGTGAAGCAGCCGGATATGCCTCGTCCAGATTTGCCTGATACTGTCTGAACTCCTCCTCCTTGGGAAGTGAGTTGATTATCCTGAGATGATTCTTGTAGGAATCAATAAGAGCCTCCCTGAAGCGCGTCACCTCTGACTGTATCCTTATGATATTCTGTTTCTGCTGCTCTATTATCCTGTTATTTTCGTCTATGCTGCTGGCTGAGCGTGAAAGCGCGTTGTCCAGAATAGTCTGCGCCCTGATCTCGGATTCGTTCGTCCGCATGCAGGCAGCCTCTTCCGCGTTTCTTATCATCTCGTCAGACTTTGCCTGAGCATCCTTCAGCATAGCCTCAGCTTTCAGCTCGGCCTCACGGACAATAGTCTTTGCTGTCCTTTCAGCCGTTATGATAGCGTCCTGCACAGTATTCGCCTGCTGCTCATACTTAAATACTTTTTTGCTGAGCTGATCCACTCTTGCCTGCAATTCCTTATTGGTAAGCTGCAGATCTCTTACCTTTTCAATAACGCCGTCAACAAAATTATCAACGTCATCGGTCTTATAGCCGCTGAAGCCTGATTTTCGGAAGCTGACGTCCTCAATATCTTCAATTGTTAGCATACACTTACTCCCTTCTGTCTTTTGTTATTATCAGAAGTAAATATTGTCACTCTCTACCTCGTCCATTACGTCCTCACCGGAAAGCTTGACGTTGCTGGGCATCACGATGTAGGTGTCCTCAGCCACGCGGCTGATCTTACCGTTGTGCGCATAGGCAACACCGCTGAGGAAGTCTATGATCCTCTTTCCTACGTCCTTATTTGTCTGCTCCATGTTAAGGATGACCGTGTTTCTCTTTATGAACTCGTCAGCCATAGCGGTAACATCCTTGTCAAAGGTCTCCGGCTTGAAAAGCACGAACTGCACCTTTGTGGAATCATGGAAGCTTATCACATTGTCTCCTGACTCAGCGGGAGTCTCCTCCATTGGTTCATATTCATCTGCGGGAGCCGGCTCTGCCTCGTGTGTATCCTGCTCCTCTTCTTCCGAGCTGTAATACTCCTCGTAATCCATATCCTCATCGGGCTGCTTGAGCATGCTCTTGAATTTTCCCATAAATCCTGCCATGATATATATCCTCCGTTATCTGTATATTCTTGCGCCAAAGAGTCTTGAACCGACTCTGACCATATTTGCGCCTGAAAGGATCGCTTCCTAATAATCATCAGACATTCCCATTGAAAGAAAGTCCATATCTACATTATCTAATGTTTTGTCTGAAATGTCAATAAATAAATGATACATCTTATCAAAAAATTTACAGATATCGACCTTTTTCTCACATATAGGCGGCACTGTCATCAGACCCTTTACCCTTATGTTGTCAAGAGAAGCGGTCTGAGCTATCAGTTCGTCAAGCATTTCGGGCATAACTCCCGATTTGTTTTCCTCTCTGCCGATGTTCACTTCAATGAGAACATCGGTTGTAATGCCGTTTTTCACCGACTGCTTCGATATCTCATTTGCAAGCTTCAGACTGTCGACAGACTGTATCATAGAGACCTTTCCGACTATCTGCCTTACTTTGTTTGTCTGCAGATGTCCGATAAACTGCAGGTCGCAGTGCTCAAGGTCGTAATACTCGTACTTTGAAAGAAGCTCCTGCACCTTGTTTTCTCCGATGTATCTCAGACCCAGTGAAACGGCATAGTTTATTATCTCCGGCTCCACAGTCTTTGTAGCCGCCAAAAAGGTTATGTCGTCAGCTGTACGCTTTGAATCCGCGGCAGCCTTGGCTATCCTTTCGGTTATCTCAAAATAGTTTCTTTTTACATCCTCCAGCCTGTCAGCCGACACGGTTAATAATCTTTCCGTCATAAAGATTTGCCCCCTCAACGATTATTTCATCATAGACCTGCACCACACCGACCTTCTTTGAGAAGTATTCCTCCGGCTTTGGCACAAGCTTGCAGATAACGTAATCCTCTCCGGAATAAACGGGAATGATCTCACGGAACGCCACCTCGTTGCCTATCTTTACATAAGCGCCTGTAAGTGTTTTTGTCTCTTTGACCTCATTTCCGTCCTTGTCCTCAACGGTGCGGGTAAATTCCCCGTTGTGCACCGCCGACTTCGGAATATATATACCTTCATAAGTCCTGAGGATTATCGAAAAGTTCCCCTTTCTGAGAGACGCCATTTCATCATTCATATAGGTTCCCCGGAGAATGACCACCGCATCCGAGGATTTTGTCTTTTGATTGATGGACACCAGCTCAACACTGATCTTATCCGCCGATACCACCGGGATATCCAGCTTTATGCTGCCTGCGTTCTTTATTTTTATGGCATTTTCCGCCGTTACCGGACAGACCGCATACCAGTACACACCGTCAATAGTTTTGCCTATCACCTTTTCAGAGACCGTCTCAGGCTTTATTTTGCTCCAGTCTGCGTCCTCCGGCATGATTTTCTCCAGCTCGGCCACCTTGAACACGTTTTCGTAGCCGTCTGCACTCGAAACAAAGTAGCCTGTGGTCGGAGACTTCACGTCACTGAACTTTTTTCCCTTATTGAGATTTGAAACAAGCTCCTTATATCGGGCTTCAAGGTCGTTTATCCTTGCGGTGAAATCCGTTGTCTTGCCGGTAACTATCTGTCTTTCATTGATATAGTACAGCACGTCGTCTGCGCAAAGCTCTGCGTCGGAAATGCTGCCGCCGTTAATGCTCAGATTCGCTTTTATAAGAGACGTACCCACGTTCTTGTCAAGCATATCCGGAGTCTTGCTTATCGTGCCGGAATTTGCCTGCAAAAGCTTCAGGGCGTCTATCTTGGTTTTCAGCCGTTCGGCCTCCTGCTTTGTGCCCGCAGAATCCACGCTGTCAAACACTCCTGCGACCGGCTCGTTAATAGCCACCTTATCGCCGTCACCGGCAGTATATGAGATGACTCCGTTTCCGTCATAGCTTATAAGGGTTTCGTCATGTACTATGAATCCTTCGCAGTTCACGGCGTCATAGGCGATGGTCTCCTTTGCGCTCATTGTTTTGACCTGCTTGAAATTTGTAACATAAACAAGATATATCACATAGACGACTATCAGTATCGTCAGTAAGATCAGTATGCCCTTTTTCATTATCTGGGGCTTGTCCATAGTCTTCTGTTTTTCCATGCTCTTCCTCCCTCCGTGTAAAGCTCTTCCTTTTTTCTCTTTCAGACCTGTTATAGTAAACGACATTATTATTTATACTTTGATAAATCATCAGCTGATTGTGGGGGCTTTCCGGTCGCCCCCACACCCCTTCGGATATCACTCTAAGCAAGAATATTTTTGTCGTCTACTATAATTATAGCGATCCAAATTTATAAGTGCATTAGTCTCGCCTGTCGGCACCCCAAGGGCACTTGTTTCACTGCGCTCGTTCGGTACAGCTTATGTGCAGTGGTGTCCACTGAACAACTCCACACTCAGCAGTTTTTATTTTGAGATTGCAATATTTCTATTCTGTTTCCTCGTTTTCGCTGACATTATGCTCCGCAATGATCCTTTCGGCCTCTGCAAGCACGTCTGCACACTGGTCAACTTCTATCCAGTTGATGTACTCGTCACGCTTGAACCATGTGATCTGGCGCTTTGCGTATCTGCGGGATTCCATTTTCAGTTTTTCGGCTGCAGCCTCAAGGGTTATCCTGCCGTCAAGATACGGTTTCAGCTCCTTATAGCCTATAGCTGCCGATGAGGTCACGCTCTTTTCAGAGGAGTAGAAATCCTCCGCTTCCTCAACAAGACCCATTTTCAGCATTTTATCCACACGGGTGTTTATCCTGTCGTACAGGTTCTGCCTGTCAGCAAAGGTCAGACCGATCGCCGTCACATCGTATGGCGACGGCTCCAACTTTGAAAGGGATATCTGCTCGCTCATGGTGATACCGGTCGAACGGTAGATCTCAATAGCCCTGACTATCCTCTTGCCGTCATTGGGAGAGAGCTTCTCCGCGGTCTCCGGGTCGAATTCCGCAAGCTCTTTCAGAAGAGCTTCTCCACCCTCATTTTCATACCTTGCATTCAGCTCTTCACGAAGCCGCTCGTCCGGCACATCAGGCGCAAAGTTGATGTTATCTATAAGTGAGCGGATATACAGCCCTGACCCGCCGCACAGTATGGGGAGCTTCCCTCTTGCGATAATGTCGTCTATGGCCTGCGACGCCAGCCTTACATAATCGGACACCGAAAATGTTTCGCTGGGCGATATGAAGCTCATAAGGTGATGCGGTATGCCCTGCATTTCTTCATCGGTGGGCTTTGCGCTGGCTATTTCCATGCCCTTGTATATCTGCATTGAGTCGGCGGAGACCACCTCGCCGTCAAGCTTTTTCGCAAGCTTTATGGCAAGGTCTGTTTTTCCTGACGCAGTAGGGCCGACCACTGCGATTATTCTTTTCTTCGGTATGGGAGCTTCAGCTTTTACCGTATTCTTCTGTTTGTCGGCGGTTATGACAGTCCTCATGGCGTCAACGGCTGTCTTTATGGCTGCGCTCAGATCAAAGTCATCATTGTCCTCATAGCCCTTGCTCTTTCTTTCCTGATTCCAAAGGGCATGCAGCACACAGCCCATCCTTATTCCTCTTGCGGATGCGACCGTAAGCAGAGCCGCCGTCTCCATTTCGGATGCCAGCACACCCAGCCTCTTCCATGCACTCCATTTATTTTTGAGCTTATACTCAACAGGCATGTCCTCGGGTGAATGCTGACCGTAAAAAGAATCCTTGCTCTGTATGATACCCGTGTGCACACGGAAACCGTTCTTTTCGGCAGCATCCGCCAATGCCCTTACTATTCCGAAATCGGCCGCCGCAGGAAACTCCAGCGGCGCATATTCTCTTGATGTGCCCTCCATTCTGACTGCGGCTGTAGGCACTATGATATCCCCGGGTATAACTCCCTCGCTTATGCCGCCGCAGGTGCCTGTTCTTATAGCCGCTTTCAGTCCTGCCTTGCAAAGCTCCTCAAGGGCGATAGCCGCAGACGGACCGCCTATGCCTGTGGAAAGGACGATGACCCTTTCTCCGCAGAGCTTTCCTGCCCATGAGGTAAACTCTCTGTTTGAGGCAAGCCTTTCGGGCTCGTCCAGGTACTGCGCAATTACCTCGACCCTGCCGGGATCGCCCGGAAGGATAGCGTATTCTGCGCCCTGCTCTCTCGTTATTCCAATATGAAACAGCTTCTCTTCATTCACTTTAATACACCTCTGCTGACTGGGGCAGCACCCCCGCTGCGGGATTCAACCCCGCTGATTTATATATCTGATATCAGAACATGCCTTTTTTCTTTAGTATAATATAAAGTATAAGCATGAGTATGCCCGAAAGCACCACAGGGAACCACCAGTAATCGTCTATGGGCAGACCCGTGACTATGTTCATTCCATAGAAACCCGATATTACCGTAGGAACGGATACCAACAGTGTAAGCGATGCCTGTATCTTCATTATGACGTTAAGATTGTTCGAGATGATAGATGCAAACACATCCATTGTACCCGTAAGAATATTCAGATGTATAGCGGCCATATCCACAGCCTGTTTTATCTCGATAAGCACGTCCTCAAGAAGATCCTGGTCCTCGTCATAAAGCTTTATATACCTTCCGCGCATTATCTTTTCAAGCGTAAGCTCGTTTGCTTTCAGCGATGACGAAAAGTACACCAACGACTTCTCAATGTCAAGCAGCTGATGGAGCTCCTTGTTCTGTGCTGAACGTCTCAGTTCACGCTCTATGCGGTTGTTTATCTTGTCTATCTGTTTGAGGTACTGCAGATATTTCGTAGCCATCCTCAGCATGATGTGCAGCACGAAATGTGTCTTGTAGCCCGTAATGACATTCTTCACAACACCCTCTGAAAATTCGCTGAGCACAGGGTTCTCATCCAGAGCTATGGTAATGACGTTTTTATCGGTTATCATTATTGCGATAGGCATGGTAGAATAAGTGATGTTCCTGTTCACCTTCTCAACCATAGGAGCATCTATGATTATGAGCGTGGTGTCATCCTCGCTGTCAATATGTGATGACTCCTCTTCATCAAGCGCGGAGCGCATAAGCTCCGGCGGTATCCTAAAGGTATCAAGAAGATACTGTACCTCATCATCCTCAGGTGAAATACAGTTTACCCAGCAGCCCTGTTCATAATCCTTCAGTTCGACTATCTTTCCGTCTATCGTCTTGTAGTAGCTTATCATTGCAGACGCCTCTTTTCGTTAAAAAAGCCGCACGTGTCAGACCGCACGTCCTTTTTGCGGTTATTTTTTTATGATATGTTCGTTTGACATACGGATCAGGACTCACGGTCAACCACCTCACAACAGCTCGATTTTTAACGATACATAGTTATTATAATATTTTTTGTGCAAATAATCAAGTTATTTCAACCGCATATCCACCAAAAACCGCAAAAAAATACTGTTAAAACTGACAGCCAGGCAATATGTGTACCATTAATTTCCCAATGCCAAAGTTTAAAATGTTGAATGACAATGCTCAATGTGTTATAATATTCAGACAAAATAAGGGAGGTATGAAAAATGGAGACAGCTATTATTATCCTTGAGGCCGTTATAATTGTCCTGCTCGGGAGTTTGACAGCTCCAGTTCCCCAAAATACCCCGAAAGCCTGATAACAGGCTGAAAATTTTTGTCAAATTTTTTGTTTTTAGGTGTAGCTTTTTGTAGT
>JAFTCS010000155.1 GCA_017454565.1 Clostridia bacterium | reverse complement strand
GTTCGTTTTCCGTGATATCATATGGTATAATATCCGTAACATTGGGCTTACCCTCAGTTATTGTTCCCGTCTTGTCGAGTGCCACTATATTAGCCCTGCCGACAGCTTCAAGTGAAGCGGCAGTCTTGTAAAGTATGCCGTTTTTCGCACCGACTCCGCTTCCAACCATGACAGCAACGGGAGTAGCAAGTCCAAGCGCACACGGACAGCTTATAACTAGCACCGATATTGCTCTTGCTATGGCAAAGCTGAATTCCTTGCCTGCAATCAGCCATCCTGCAAGAGTAAGCAGAGCTACCACCATAACAGCCGGAACAAATATTCCCGATACTTTATCTGCTATTCGTGCAATAGGAGCCTTTGTAGCCGCTGCATCGGATACGGTCTTTATGATCTGAGAGAGCGTAGTATCTTTGCCGACTCTTGTGGCACGGCAGCGGATATAGCCTGATTTGTTTATTGTAGCTGCAGATACGACAGATCCTTCTTCTTTGTCTGCCGGAATGCTTTCGCCTGTGAGTGCGGATTCGTCCACCGAAGACGAGCCGTATACCACAACTCCGTCGGCAGGAATACTTGCACCGGGCTTTACTGCAAAAATATCACCCTCACGGACTTCTCCGATACCAACTTCGTGTTCTTCTCCGTCTTTATAAAGAACAGCCGTCTTCGGAGCAAGTTTCATAAGTCCTTTCAGGGCATCGGTGGTCCGGCCTTTTGACATTGCTTCAAGCATCTTACCGACTGTGATGAGTGCAGGTATCATCGCTGCCGATTCAAAATAAAGATTCATTCCGTATTTCATAACGATCTCATGCTCGCCGTTTCCCTGAGCAAGTATCATAATGAACAGTTCAGCCAGAGAATATCCGAACGAGGCTCCTGAACCAAGTGCTACGAGCGTGTCCATATTAGGATGTCCGCTTAAAAGCGACTTAAAACCGTTTGTGAAGAATTTTGAATTTATCATCATGATGATGATAGCGAGAAGCATCTCAAATACACCTAAGAACACATAATTATCAAAAGCCGCCGGTGCGGGGAATCCCCACATCATATGGCCCATTGAAAAGTACATCAAAACCAGCAGCACTGCTACTGATTTTATCAGTCGCTTTTTCAGCACCGGTGTTTCCGTGTCTTTAAGCATATCGTCATCAGCTGCCGTTTGTTCAGCCTGTGCTCCCTTTTTCGAAGCACCATAGCCTGCGTTCTCAACGGCCCTGATGATATCCGCATCAGATGCAGTCCCCTCAACGCCCATTGAATTTGTGAGAAGGCTTACCGCACAGCTCTGCACTCCCGGAACAGCTGACACAGCCTTTTCTACTCTTGCACTGCATGCGGCACAGCTCATTCCCGTTACATTGTATTGTTCCATATAGATCCTTTCTATTTCATGATCTTCTGCAATGTAGTTACAAGTTCATCTATAACTTCGTCTTTTCCTGCACGGATATCATTTACTACACAGCTTTTCATATGTGAAGCCAGCAGCTCCTTGCTGAAACTGTTAAGCGCACTGTTTATCGCTGATACCTGTATAAGTATGTCCGGGCAATAGGCGTCGTTTTCAAGCATCTTTTCAACTCCCCTGACCTGCCCTTCTATTCTTTTCAGACGATTCATAAGCGACTTGAATTCTTCCTCACTGCGTTTCTTCTTACGTTCACAGCAGGACTTTTCAGATCCCTGCTCAGAATTGCAGCAGCATTCTTTATTTTTCATGGATAACACTCCTTTATATACCCCTGCCGGGTATATTCTGGTTATAATTATATACCCTCATGGGGTATTTGTCAAGCGTTAAAAGAGATAACGGTCAGCCATTTCGGCTGACCGCTTTGTTTCGTTATTGGTTATGCATCACACCAGCAAATTACTGTTATCTGCTCTGACGCACCTTTAATGTCTTTAAATATGCCTTTTGTTCATCCGTGATCCTGTAGCTTTCCGCACTTTTCTGGATAGCTTTATTATGCGTCCAGTCATCCAGCTTCTTTTCTTCCAGATACGGTAAGATCGATTCATACTGCTTCGCAAGAGCTGTTGCAAAGTACCATGCGATCATCATTTTGATGTAATATTCCTCAGACCTGACTGCCGCCACCATATCCGCATATTTTGTGTCAAACCGTTCATTCAGGAAGTGCTGCATCAGCATTCCTATCGCAAATCTGACTGTATAGGTTTTCTCAGATTTTATCCACGTCTGAATGTACGGAAGCAGCTTCTCCGGATCTTTTTTAAAGGAAATGGGATTTAACTGATCGCAGGTAGCCCAGTTATCAATGAAGGGCAGAAATGCGCTAACTTCCGCAATGCACTTGTCAAAATCCTTCTCCAGTGATATCACAAAAGCGTGAAGCTGATCTTCATCGAAATACTGATGCGGCAGTGCGGAAAGAAATTCTCCTGTGCCGCTGTCTTTATTTAAGCGTTTGG
>JAFTCS010000154.1 GCA_017454565.1 Clostridia bacterium | reverse complement strand
TTTCAAAGGCTGCGGGGTCGAGGGGCGGCGCCCCTCGTCGCACTCCGCAGAGTGCGAAACACTTAATCAGCCAGCCGGGCCGGGGGATGAATTGCAGGACGCGACCTGTGGACGGTTTTTGCAAGAGGGGGAGTCCTCGCAGGGGGCTCCCCCTTGTATTCGTTAGTACGCACCTTCCCGCCGGCGAGCAGCCGGCAGGGTAAACAGGCACTCCAAACCATAATGCCCGGAGGGCATTTTTATCGGCACCGCCGGCGCGCCGCCGGTGCCGATCCCCCTGTTCTCGCAGCGTCACGCCCACTGAACTCAATTTTCAAAAATTATCAACAGCGAAATGGTAATGTTGACGAGCAGTGCAACAAAAAATCGTTCCAATAGTGCCAATTTTGTGACAGAAATTATTTGTTTGTATTAAGAATGACACAATTTTAATTTTCTATTAAAGAAAGTTGATTTCCGTGCGTCACGCCGGCCTGTCCTTGACAAAGGACAGGCTATTAAATCTATCTGTTTACATGATAATAGTATAAACAGGCAATAGTATAAACACAAACTGCCGGCTGGAATATCTCCTGCCGGCAATTTGTGTATTTTGTCATTTTTTCTTTGCTTTTTCACCCTTGTTTCTGAAAGGGCCGAGCTTATTATTGTAAATGAACGTCAGAACCGCCATCGCACAGATAACAACATAGCCTATAACGCTGTAGATATCCGGCATCTCGCCCAGAAAAAAGAGACCTAACATTGTGGCAAAGATTATCTGGGAATAATCATATACCGAGATCTCTCTTGCCGGAGCATTTGAATAGGCGGCAGTTATGGAAAACTGACCGCCTGTTGCAGCAAGCCCTGCACCAAGGAGCATGAGAAGCTGCTGCCATTCCATGTGATGGTAGTCAAATATCAGAAAAGGCAGCATCGAAAGACAGGAAAACGCCGAAAAATAAAACACTATCTTCGGGCCTGCCTCTTCCCTCTTTCCCAGTATGCGTACCATGGTGTATGCAAAACCGGCGCAAAGCCCTCCTAAAAGACCGATAGCTGAGGGTATCAGCTCCACGTTATGAAAGGACGGCTTTATTATAAAAAGGGTGCCTATAAAGGCTCCGGAAACCGCAAGACCCTGCACCAGAGTCAGCTTTTCTTTCAGAATGAAAAAAGAGAAAATTATCACGAAAAAGGGCGACATTTTGTTGAGCATGGAAGCATCAGAAAGAGGAATGTTACCAAGAGCGTAAAAATTGCACACTATGCCTATTGTACCAATAGCAGAACGCAGAAAAATATACTTTAAGTTGCCCTTTTTCCACAGGAATCCTTTTCTGCTCTTTAAAAGTACGGCTGCTGCGAAAAACACTGCAACAAGGTTTCTGAAAAAGCTCTTCTGAAAGGCAGGCAGGTCTCCCGACATGCGAACCAGCAGGTTCATAACGGCAAAACAGAATGCCGAGAGGATCATATACACTATTGCCCTGTATTTCGGATTGATCCTTGGCACTCTGTTCACTTCCTGTTATCAGAATAGATATGAAAGGTTCGTGTCCTCAGAGAGATTCTGCAGAGAATACAGAACCAGTACAGCATCGGCATTCTCGCTTTCGGCAAGCGCCGATACCTCTTTTTTGTAGTAGCGAAGATCGACCATTATGATCTCGCTGTAATTGAGCGAAAGGAAAGGAACCAGGCAGTGAGCGTAGGAATCCTTGATGACAACTAACTTGCCGCCTTTGGCATCCTTGTTTTTTATCCTGACAAGACTGTGGTTTCCGTCAAGATATACCGGGTATTTGTCGTCATTTTCAAGCTGCTCGCGGAAAAAGTAGCTGCTGCCGGTCTTTTTGTCGTTTCCGTCCGAGATATCTACGGAAACAGCATCTTCGCTCTGATCTGTGCAGCTCCACAGCTCCACTGAATCAGGAGTAACGAACCAGAGTGCGCTCTTTGAATATGATGTTCCATAGAATCCGCTTATGGATTCTTTTTTGAATCTGTCCTTTTCGACAGGTTCATATCCCATTGCAGAGCCAAGGTTCATGTAGCACTCGTATGCACCTGCAGCAGTCCAGTGATGATCTGTACGGTAATAGAGCTGAACTGAATCAGCCTTATCTTTGAAAAGCTCAACGGAATCAACATAATTGACCTTGCTCCCAAGATTTTTGCCAAATTCACTGATAAGCTCGTCATCCCTGTATTCCTCGTGGTTCCAGGGCAGCCTATCGCCGTAGATGAATCCGGAAGACGGCAGCACCGTCATATAAACCGGAATGTCCAGATCCTCGGCAAATTCCTTGATGTAGCCGGCATTTTTGACCAGATTGTCCGTATCCTGTGCAGGCTTCTGGAAAAGGTAGTAATCCTTTCCCAGATAAACGCCCTTAGAGCCGTTCCTGCCAGATAAAAGCTCGTAGTCTGCATTCAGACCGACAAAGAAATTACGGGCGGGCATGTGGTCGGAAAGATAAGTGTCAAGCTCCTGCTGAAAATGACCGTTGAAAAGGGTCTCTAAATTAAGCTCCGGAAAATCGGCAAGAACTCGTTTTTCCTGGGCAGAATAGTGATCCTTTGGCATGACGACCCAGAGGATCATAAATATGAATATAAAGCCGCAGAAAATAAATGTCGGCAAATATTTAAAGAAATTTTTGACTTTCATATTTACCTCCATTATCAGAACTTAAAGTAAAGGAAAGGATTGTAGGAGCTGCTTGCAAGCGCGGATACACACAGCAAAAGCGCCAGTATGCAGCCGGCGTTGTCAAGAACACAGAGCACCGGCTTTGACTTTATCTTGTGGTAGATAAAGGTGAAAAGCGGTGTTGAGACAAGCGCCGCAGCAATTAACAGCGGAATGTACGAAATAACGGTGGACACGATGCTGCCGCTCATCATAAAGCCGCTGCTGCCGAACATCCTGCCAAGGAAGCCGACCATTTCAGCCATGTCCTCAAAGTAGAACAATACCCATCCCAGAACTATAAGCAGCAATGAATATATATGCCCCACAAAAGCAGGAGCTTTTTTCAGCAGCTTAAGCATAAAGGTTTTCTCGATAATGAGTATGATACCGAAATAAACTCCCCAGAGAATGAAGTTCCAGCTTGCACCGTGCCAGAGTCCGTTGAGAAACCACACAACGCTCATGTTGATGATCTGTCTGCCAAGCCCCTTGCGGTTGCCGCCTAAAGGAATGTATACATACTCACGGAACCAGGTACCCAAAGAGATGTGCCATCTTCTCCAGAATTCGGTTATGCTCCTTGAAATGTAAGGATAATCGAAATTCTTCATAAACTCGAAGCCGAACATTTTTCCAAGTCCGATAGCCATATCCGAATAGCCGCTGAAATCAAAGTATATCTGGAATGTGTAGGCGATGATGCCTATCCATGCGCCTAAAGCTCCGGCGGAATCTCCGCTTCGTCTTACGCTGTCCCAGAGGACGCCCATCTGATTTGCAAGCAGGACCTTCTTTGACAGTCCGACAAGGAAGATCTTTACGCCGTCGGTAAACTGCTGAAGACTTTCACGCCGGTTGACAAGCTGCTCGGCAACATCTGCATACCGAACGATAGGGCCTGCGATAAGCTGCGGGAAAAGTGAAACGTAGGTACCGAAAGCAATGATATTCTTCTGCACCTTGACTGTATTCCTGTACACGTCAATGGTATAGGACATTGTCTGGAAGGTGTAGAATGAAATACCTATAGGCAGTGATACCTGAATTATAGGAACATTAAGGAACGGCATAACTAAGTTCAAAGTCTCGCCAATGAAGCCTATATACTTGAAGAAACCTAACAGACCCAGATTAAGTATGACG
>JAFTCS010000153.1 GCA_017454565.1 Clostridia bacterium | reverse complement strand
TATATAATTTGCATTTTTCTGTATGATTTATAATTTTTTTTTAGCTTTGGGTTATTTTGGTATAGTTGCATAATGGAAAGGAAGAAAAATAATGTCAAAAAGAAGATTCGCAGTCATCGGTCATCCCATAGGCCATACTATGTCTCCGTTCGTACATAAGCGCCTGTTCGAGATCGCCGGTCTTGAGGGTGAGTACACTGTGGAGGACGTTCCCCCCGAAACGCTTGGAGCAAGGATGAAGGAGCTTGACCGGCTTGCAGGCTACAATATTACAATACCCAACAAACAGAGAATAATTCCTTATCTTGACAGGCTTGACAGCCGCGCAGAGCTTTACGGTTCTGTCAATACTGTCTGCAACGGTTCTGTAAGGACAGGCTACACCACCGATCCTGACGGTTTTCTGAAAGCGCTGGAGCACGGCGGGATAAAGCTGGCAGGCAGAGTTGTACTGCTTGGCTGCGGGGGAGCCTCAAGAACATTTGCGTTTGAAGCGGCGCAGGCGGGCTGCAGCATTACTATTGCCGCCAGACCCGAGAGCAGTGCAGGACAGCTTGCCCTTGCAAATGAAATAAGGGAAAAGACAGGAGTTACACAGGTGAGCTGCTGTCTGCTTTCAGAGATAAGCGGAGACTTTGATCTGCTTGTAAACGGTACGCCGGTGGGCATGTATCCGAATACCGGAAGCATGGCTGTGTCGGAGAAAGCTCTTTCAAGGTGCGCCTGTGTTTTTGACGCCGTGTATAATCCGCTGAAAACAAGGCTGATAGAAGCGGCCGAAGCCAACGGTTCTGCTGCAGTGGGAGGAATGTCCATGCTTGTATGGCAGGCAGTGGCCGCCCACAAAATATGGGACGGTACAGAATACGACCCTGCCGACATTGACCAGCTTGTTGAGGACAGCGCAAAGGAACAGTCGAGGATATTTTTATGATCTGATTATCGGAGGTAGCTTGATATGGCAAGAAAGAATATAATACTGTGCGGTTTTATGGGCAGCGGCAAAAGCACAATCGGCAGCCTGCTCTCAAAGAAGATGGGCATGTCCTTTGTTGATCTGGACAAATATATAGAGAAGCAGGAGAACAGATCCGTTACCCGTATATTTGAGGAGAGCGGCGAGGAATATTTCAGGGAAAAGGAAAGGGAAGCTTCAAAGGCTTTAGGCGCTAAGCGCGGTCTTGTCATTGCGGCAGGCGGCGGTACACTGACTTTTCCGGAAAATGTGGAGGCGTTCCGGGAGAACGGCCGCATAATTCTGCTGAACGTGTCACCCGAAACAGTAGCCGAACGTCTGAAAAACGACAATACAAGGCCCCTGCTTGCAAAGCCGGATAAGCTTCAGGCTATCCGCGAGCTTTTTGATGCCCGTCTGCCTTTGTATGAAAGTGCAGCCGACATGATCGTAGACGCAGACCAGTCACCCATGCAGGTCTGCATGCAGATAATGTCCGCCGTACATTGAACGTATAAATCCGATTCTTTATCATACCGACAGATCGCTGTGATCTGTCGGCGTGTTTTGTTGTGTCGGAAAATGCTATACATTATATTGCAGAGATATATAGTATTAGCGATCCGACTTAATAAGTGTATTAAATGTTGGTTTGCCGGTCTCGCATATCGGATATGTTGATGCTGCTGCGGTGTTTCAGTCTCCACAGGACAACTCCACACTCCACCCTATGAAGTCTTGCTATTATTTTGGATTGCTATAAATAGGTGCAGCAAATAGTTGTGAAATATTTTTTGCGAAAAAATCAAAAAACTTTTTTACAGTCACTTTCATGTCACTTTGGGCATGTATTATATAGCCATAGCAACGAGATAACACAAACAAAGCAAAAACATAAACGAAAGCAAACAGTATACAAAGCCGTAAAACGGCACAATCTGAAAGGGGATTTTAATTATGAAAAAGACAATCGTAAAGGTACTCACAGCAGCTCTCGTTCTCACAACTCTGGTATGCTCAGCAGCAGGCTGCGGCAAGAGCAACACAGCAGGCAGCGCTTCCGAGACAAGCGTAACAAGCGAAGTAAGCGCACAGGCTTCTGAAGAAAAGCAGAGCAGCCAGATAGAGATAGTTGAAAGCAAGACTGATGTTGAGATCCGCAATATCGACCTCAAGACCATCACACAGGATAAGATCAAGGCAGCCTACACCGGCGACGACACCACAGGTCAGTACACAGGTCTGGTGCTCATGCTTGACGACGGCAAGGAGGGCGACCTCTGCGTAATGTACATCGTCGCAAAGGCTGACGGCAATCCCACAGCAGCAGGCGTTATGAACGGCACAGTTACCGAGAGCAGCGACAAGGATGAAGCCGACGGCTCAAAGACAAAGGTGTTTACAGTTGTTGAACCCACAGGCATGAGAGACACCATGACCCAGACCACTTCGGCAGACGGCAAGGAGATCTCAATGTCATTTGCAGGCGGTCCTTATGTTCTCAAGCTGACAGCTATTGACTCCGCCGAGGCTTTTGCAAAGTATCAGGAGACAGACAAGATCTTTGAGAGCTTCGCAGCAGGCGCTGACAGAACTACTGAGGAGACAGACGCCGCTACAATGGACGCTGCCTGCAAGAACTACTATGCAGAGATTGTGTCAGGTACTATTAACGCAGAGAATAATGAATATGTAAAGAGCGACACACTTCCTGCTGCAAGCGCAACAATTGCTGAAAGAAAAGAAGCTGCTCTGAAGTGCACAGTTAAGGGCGCTATGGAGTGTTATGGACTTGATAATGCCAATTTCGACCTCAGCGGCCTGAGAGCAGACGAAGTAGGCACGATCTTCTATAAGGAAGACAACACCCGCATTGCTGCCGTTGAAACGATTACCGAGAATACTACATTTGAAGAGCTTGGCTACGGCAAGTAATTATCTGGCGTGTAAACTCGGCCGTACCCCAACCCCAACCCACGGCCGATTTACTGAAAAGCCGCTGTGTTATACCGGCGGCTTGATAAAAGCTCCCGTCTGTGATACTATAAACGTATCGCAGAGGGAGCGTTTTTTATGAGAATATACATATTGCTTTACGGGATACTGTCCCGGCAGGCATTGCCGTTTAATAATACGGCGTCATTTGGGCATTTTTTATACATGGGAGAGGCGAGGAGCCTTTTGTTAATATAGCGCACTGTTAAAATTAACTAAAATCTATCAACATAAGCCTTGTTTTTGAGGGTTGTGTATGTGTAAAGTGTTAAAATCTTGTAGCAAGTTATACAAAAAAATCGAGAAAAATTCTACCAAAATAAACAATGAAAATTTTGTAAAAAGCTTGAAATCTCCTCTTACTTATGGTATTATAATCCAGCGACTGCAACAGATATGCGATGAAGCGGGAGGTTGCGGCTGAAACAGGCCGGTTTTTCCGTGGAGTATGTCCGATTTCAAACCGGGCGAAAGAATATTTTTGAGACAGCAGACCTGCGACCCTATTGAGTTGCAAGGGTATGGTGTGCTGTGCTCTGATTTTCTCAGTACCTGACCCGGAATGACTGAAAAGTCTTTCCGGTTTTTAAATAGAGTTGCAGGAAACACCCGGAAGGGTGTGAGGTAATTGAGAAAACGCCCGCCAACTACAATAAGGAGGCGATTAGTGTGGCAGTCAAGGAAAAAATCAGGATAAGGATCAAGGGTTACGATCATCAGCTGGTGGACCAGTCCGCCGAGAAGATCGTTGCGACCGCAAAGCGCACAGGAGCAAGGGTATCGGGTCCGGTACCGCTTCCCACCGAAAAGCAGGTCGTCACAATACTGCGCGCTGTTCATAAGTATAAGGACAGCCGTGAGCAGTTTGAAACAAGAACTCACAAAAGACTTATCGACATCCTCAGACCCTCAAACAAGACCGTTGAGGCTCTTACAGGACTCGAACTCCCTGCCGGTGTTGAAATAGACATCAAGCTCTGATCAACCAACAGGCAGCCGGGGTCATGTCGGTGAAATGCCGACCAATAACCTATCAAGGAGGAAAAACAAATGCAGAAGGCTATCATCGGTAAAAAGATCGGTATGACACAGATCTTCGATGCAAAGGGCGCCGTTCTCCCTGTAACCGTTATAGAAGCTGGTCCGTGTGTAGTATCACAGATCAAGACGGTTGAAAACGACGGCTACGAAGCAGTTCAGATGGGCTTCGGCGATATCAAGCTGAAGGTCCAGAACGGCAGCAAGAAGGGCAAGAGAATTCGCAGCGACAAGTTCAAGAATGATCCTGTGAACATCACAAAGCCTATGCTCGGCCACTTCAAGAAGGCTGACGTTGCTCCCAAGAGCACACTTCGTGAATTCAGAGTAGACAATCTCGATTCTTACAAGGTCGGCGATATCATCAAGGCCGATACTTTTGCTGAGGGCGACAAGATCGACGTCACAGGCAAGAGCAAGGGTAAGGGATATGCCGGCGTAATCAAGCGTTGGAACTTCCACCGTCTCAAGGAAACTCACGGTTCCGGTCCTGTTGCCCGTCACGGCGGTTCCATGGGTGCCTGCTCCACCCCGTCCAGAGTATGGAAGGGCAAGAAGATGGCAGGTCATCTCGGTGCCGAAAGAGTTACCGTACAGAACCTGACTGTAGTGAAGGTTGATGCAGAAAACAACCTGATCGCTGTAAAGGGTGCCGTTCCCGGTCCTAACGGCGGTATCGTTGTACTGCGCAACAGCGTGAAGGCATAAGGGAAGGAGGAATTTCAATGGCTAATATAGATGTTCTCGATATGGCCGGCAAGAAGGTAGGTACTGCCGAGCTTTCCGACGCCATTTTCGCTATAGAACCCAACACAGCGGTCATGCACCAGATGGTTGTCAATTATCTGGCGAATAACCGTCAGGGAACCCAGTCCGCCCTCACTCGTGCCGAGGTTAGCGGCGGCGGCCGCAAGCCCTGGAAGCAGAAGGGTACAGGCCATGCAAGACAGGGTTCTACCAGAGCTCCCCAGTGGACACACGGCGGCGTTGTTTTTGCGCCGAAGCCGAGAAATTATCGTTTCACCGTCAACAAGAAGGAAAGAAGACTGGCAATGAAGTCTGCTTTCTCTGCCAAGTTCAGCGGCAATCAGATCGTTGTACTGGACAGCCTGACGCTGGACGAATACAAGACCAAGACG
>JAFTCS010000152.1 GCA_017454565.1 Clostridia bacterium | reverse complement strand
TTTGACATTCACCCCTTGCGGAGCACTTTCGTTAAGAGTGTTCCGCACTCTGCGGAGTGCGGGCCGGGACTCTGTCCCTGCACCCTGCCGCCATTGAAAAGGCGGGCGAAACTTTTGTGTTGTCGATTTTGAGGAGTTTTTTTTCATGCGGTTGCCCTGGATTTCCGTCAGGGCGGATTGACAACATTCCGGCTTTGAATTATAATATACAGATAAGATGAGAATATGAGAATAAAGGAATTTGTGTATGGGAAATATTTTTGACACACACGCCCATTATGATGATGAGGCTTTTAACAATGACAGATATGAACTTCTTGACAGGCTGCTTTCCGGCGAGGTATGCGGAATTGTCAATCAGGGTACAACTGTAAGAACCTCGGAATTCAGTCTGGAGCTTGCCCATAAATACAATAATATGTATGCGGCTGTCGGTATCCATCCGGAATGTGCAGACGAGAACAGCATGAAAGAACTTTCGGTTATAAGAGAACTTTGCAGTGACAAAAAAGCTGTTGCAGTGGGTGAGATCGGTCTTGATTATTACTATGATGTTCCCAGAGAATTGCAGAAACAGGTCTTTGAAGCTCAGCTGAGACTTGCAGGCGAGCTTACTCTGCCGGTGGTGATACATGACAGAGAGGCTCACGGAGATGTTCTGGACTTTATCAGAAAATATCGCCCGAAGGGCATAGTCCATTGCTTTTCCGGAAGCCGTGAAATGGCTGAGGAGGTTGTGCGTCTGGGAATGTACATTGGCATGGGCGGCGTGATAACCTTCAAAAATGCGCGGAAGTCGGTTGAAGTGATAGAATCCGTTCCGGCGGAGTTTCTTGTGCTGGAAACCGATTGTCCGTATCTTGCGCCGGTGCCTTTCAGGGGCAAGAGGAACGATTCCTCGCTCATTCGTTTTTGCGCCGAACGCATAGCTGAGATAAAGGGCATGAGCACCGAAGAGCTTCTGAAAATCACCGCTGAAAACGCAAAAACGGTGTACGGGCTGAACTGAGGCCGGATAAAATATCTGTTATTATCAGGAGGTCAGACAATGCTTGCACTTGTCACGGGAGCAAGCTCGGGTATCGGAAGAGATATCGCAAGAGAGCTTGTGGACAGAGGCTGGGACGTTATTCTCGTTGCCCGCCGCGCTGACAGGCTCAGAGAACTGAAAAACGAGCTGGGCAAACGTTCACACTGCGTCCGCTGCGATGTGTCGCACGTTGAGGAATGCAAAAAACTGTATGAGGTCATGCAGCCAAAAAATATTGATATGCTTGTAAATTGTGCCGGCTTCGGTGAATGCGGTTTTTTTGACGAGACCGGCCTTGATGGCGAGCTGAATATGATAAATACAAATCTTGTGGCGGTGCATGTGCTCACCAAGCTGTTTCTTGCGGATTTTATCAGAAAAAACAAGGGATATATTCTGAATGTGGCTTCGGTGGCCGGCTTTTTTGCAGGACCGTATATGGCCACATATTACGCGACTAAAAATTATGTCGTGAGTCTTACGGGTGCCGTACATGAAGAGTTGAGGCAGAGAAAAAGCAGGGTGAAGATCAGCGCCCTGTGCCCCGGACCTGTGGACACGGAATTCAATGAGGTCGCAAAGGTGAAGTTTTCATCAAAGCCGATATCAAGCCGCACCGCAGCCCGTCTGGGTGTTGACGGTGTTATGAAGGGCAAGCTGTATATAGTTCCAACGGCAAAGATAAAAATGCTGAAATTCGTGAAGCGTCTGCTGCCGGACGGGCTTATCTCACGGTTCTGCTTCAGATTTCAGAAAAACAAAAAGTAAGGATGTGAAAGCATGCTGTCGGTAAAAAATTCGGAGGTAATGAACTTCCGCAACGCAGTCAGAGGCGCCCGCAATCCCATGAACAGCTGGGCAAGGTCTGACAGCTACTATGACGGGCAGGGCAGGTTCGTACTGGGTGAAAACGACCTGTCACTGGCAGTGCGCCTGAGAAACGCGGGCAGCGATCACCGCAAGTTCCTGCGCCAGATATTTGTGACAGTGGATATAACCGCCCCTATGTACTGGTGGAAGGAGTTCGACACCTACAAGGTCGGCACCGTGGCAAACTCCACCAGCACCATGCACAAGATAACCTCGGCACCCTTTGAGCTTTCCCAGTTCAGCTGTGACAGGATGGACGAGGAGACGCTCGGTGTTATGGAATACATCATAAAGCAGCTTGAAAGCCTGCGCCTGCGTTTTCTTGAGACAAAGGACAAGCGCTACTGGTATGATATCATCCAGCTTCTTCCCTCAAGCTACGACCAGATGCGCACCTGCACCATGAATTATGAAAATCTCATCAATATTTATCATGCCAGAAAGAACCACAAGCTTGACGAGTGGCACGTTTTCTGCGATTTTATCAGCAGTCTGCCATACGCAAAAGAGCTGATAATCGGAGAAGAAAAAAACGGGCAGCAGTAATGGATCGTCACAGGCTTCGGCTTGGACGTTTCTATATATAATATAACGACAATGAAAGGAAAAATGAAAATGGATATCAGACAGGAATCGCTTAAAAAGCACTACGAATGGCAGGGCAAGATCGAGGTGATTTCAAGAGCGCCCATAACAAACTCAGAGGAACTTTCTCTTGCTTATACTCCCGGTGTTGCAGAACCCTGCATGGAGATAAACAGGGATTACGACAAATCCTTTAAGCTCACAAGAAGAAGCAATCTGGTGGCTGTGGTCACCGACGGTACAGCGGTTCTTGGCCTGGGAGATATAGGCCCTGAGGCCGGTATGCCTGTAATGGAGGGCAAGTGCGCTCTCTTCAAGGAGTTCGGAGATGTGGACGCTTTCCCTATCTGCATCCGTTCAAAGGACGTTGACGAGATCGTAAGAACGGTATACCTTATTTCAGGCAGCTTCGGCGGAATCAATTTAGAGGATATTTCGGCTCCGCGCTGCTTTGAGATAGAGCGCAGACTCAAGGAGATATGTGACATTCCGGTGTTCCATGACGATCAGCACGGTACGGCTGTGGTCGTTGCGGCTGCACTTATCAACGCTCTCAAAATCGTAAAGAAGGATATAAAGGATATCAAGGTAGTTATCAACGGTGCGGGTTCCGCAGGAATTGCAATTGCAAATCACATTATGAACCTTGGCGTAAGGAATCTTGTGCTGTGTGACAGCGTGGGAATTATATGCGAGGGTGACGAGAGACTCAACAGCGAGAAGGCTGCAATGGCAAAGGTGACAAACAGGGAGCACCTTACCGGCAAGCTTGCAGACGCAATGAAGGGTACAGACGTATTCATCGGCGTGTCGGCTCCGGGTATTGTCAGCGAGGAAATGGTGGCGTCCATGAACAAAGACGCTATTGTGCTGGCTATGAGCAACCCAACGCCGGAGATCATGCCTGATCTGGCAAAGAAGGCCGGTGCAAGGATCGTTGGTACAGGCCGTTCCGATTTCCCGAACCAGATCAATAACGTGCTCTGTTTCCCGGGAATTTTCCGCGGCGCTCTTGACTGCCGCGCAAAGGAGATCAACGAGGAAATGAAGATAGCCGCTTCATACGCTATTGCTTCACTTGTAAGCGATGAGGATCTTAACGAGGATTATATCATTCCTTACGCTTTTGACAAGAGGATTGGCAAAACGGTTTCCGATGCCGTTATTGAGGCCGCAAGAAAGAGTGGTTCTGCAAGACTATAATTATCTTTCACAGCGTACCGGTCGGGGGGACTTTTGCGAAAAAGT
>JAFTCS010000151.1 GCA_017454565.1 Clostridia bacterium | reverse complement strand
TTACAGATATCTGTTAGGCTATAAGAAATCCGACTCCGAAAAATGGAGCATAAAGCAGTCTTACAGTGAAAACGATGAAGTATCAATTACTCCTGCAGCATCAGGCACATATAAGATAAAGGTAATAGTCAAGGATTCTAAAGGCAATGCTTCGGGAAAGACACTTACACTTACTGTTGCAAAGAAGGTCAGAAACCTTTCAACCGTTTCAGACACCGCAGTTATCGTCGGCAGTAAAGTGAAGATAAATGGTGCGGCCAGCGGCGGTATAGGAGCATATACATATTCTGTGACCTATAAAAAGTCGGACGATACCGTCTGGAAGATCCTGCAGTCAGCCAAAGCCAACAGCGAAATCACTTTCAGACCTAAATCCGCCGGAAGCTATAAGGTCAGGATCACTGTCAGGGATTCAAAGAACAACTACGCGGTAAAGTCGTTTAACATAACGGCTGCCGATAAGCTTGAAAACCTCAGCACCATTTCTGAAAACGTGATACCGGAAGGCGGCGAGGTGCAGCTCAGCTGCGCTGCAAGCGGCGGTATAGGTGAGTATAAGTATTCAGTTACCTACAGGAAGCCGGCAGAAACCAAATGGAGAGTATTGCAGTTACGGAACAGCAACAGCACTGTTGCTTTCAAACCCTTAGTGGCAGCAGAATACACTCTTGCCGTAATAGCCCGGGATGAAAACGACCATTATGCAAAGAAATTTTTTACTGTTACTGCCACAACCACGGAAGTTATCGAAGAGCTTCGCTGACAGTCTGTTTAACAGCTAAAAATCCCCTTAAAAACTTGCATAGAATTAAATATCGCCGCTGTGTAATGAAAAACACGGCGGCGATAATTTTATGCTCTCTTATGCGCGAATTTGAAAAAATATGACAAATTATGCTTGACTTTGATTAAAAATATGGTATAATTTAATCAGGAAGGTAAAAATTAGCAATAACGGGAATTCCGAGTATACAGCAAAGGAGAGATCAGTATGGTATCAAAGCATCTTACGATTATGAACGAAGAAGGTTTTCACATCAGAACAGCGGCGGCGCTGGCAGGTGCAATGGTTGAATATCCCTGCAAGGTATATATAATTTTCAACGGAAACGAGTACAATGCAAAAAGTACGCTGAACCTTGTGACTGCCTGCATCAAATGCGGTAATGACTTTGAACTGGTTTGTGACGGCGAACAGGAAAGTGAAGCCCTCGAAACCGCTGTTGATCTTATCCAGTCAGGACTTTCCGCTTGACAGTTTATTGATTCCCCAGGTGATGGATCTGATTTGTCACCTGGGGATTTTTTGCTGGTTATCTTGCGAGGACTTGCTGAAGCTTGAATATCGTAGGGCGTTGAGTCTCGCCTGTCGGCTCGGTCGGTGCTTCTCAGCCTGCGGCTGAGAGGTCTCCACCGGAGACCCGCACCCCCCGCGAATCGTCCAGTGCGGTCACGCACTGGAGACGGCGTTGAAGATGTCGGAGATTTTGTACCAGGTGGGAAAGTTGACTACCCCTGTTGCGGGCAGCGAAAATATCTGCTGGAAGGTTCGGACACTGCTTTCTGTTTTTGGACCGTATATGCCGTCAACCGCAAGCTTTGAAATCAGCGGGAAATTGTTTGATATCCTGTTGAGCTGTGATTGTATAACACGGACGTTCTCTCCGCGCGACCCTGTACGGAGTACACCCGGAAATGAGATGGGTATGCCCTGAACCTTGCGCGCTTCTTTGAGTATAATGTCGTAGCCGTAATAGTATTTCAATATCTGTATGGCAGTGTAGCCCTCTTTTGCAAGATCCGCCGAACCCCATTGGCTCAGCCAGCCCTCACGCTTTACTCTCCGGCCGTCACAGTATTGTGTGAAAAGCGGCTGCCCGATATCACTTCTTGATATATAAAGATTAAACACCTCATCGGTCACATCGGCTATCTCCTGAAATATGTTGCGCCCGTAGAAAAATGCCTGGTCGTATGCCGTTGAGCTGGTTATGGTGAAATCGTAGCCCTTGCTGCGGTACCATTCCGTATACACACGGCTGAGAGTAAATGAAATAATGGCAAGGATATTCGCTTTAAGAGCCTCGCGCCCCCATGTGGCGTATATCTCTGAGCTGGCAACATTGTTTATATAATCCTTGAAGGGCAGGGTGTAGTTGCTTGCACTGCTGTCAGACGGTACGCCGTCATGCACTATGATGTACTCAGGTATGACAGGCTCCGGCAGAACAACAAGGTTACTCGGAAAGGGCAGCTTCTTTATTTCGGATTCCGGTATCTTGTCGGGATAGTCCCCCCACAGAACAGGGTAAGGAATGTCTATATCGTCATAGGTCGATACAAAACCAATGTTCTGTACGGCTGTGGTGTCAGGGTATATCTGCACATTGCTTATGGAAACATCATTATAACCCGGAAGGGACGCGGTAACGTCGTACTGACTGAACGGACGTGGTCTGTCATAATCCTGAGAATAGTCCAGCGGGGGCGACGGGAGACGTATAGGCGGAAGCTGACCTTCTTCATTCGCGTTATACTCGGCTATCACATCGCCCTGAGGATAAGAGATCACCACTCTGGCATTGTCGGCAGGATAGGCAATGTTCTGCAAAAAAGTGTTTATGCGCAGTACGCCGTAGCTGTCATTGGGATCGAATTCTGTTGACAAGTATTATCACCCTCTTGATTTGATAAAGCGTAAGTAAGCTGTCAGGTATTATTGTTATACTCAACTGAGGTCTCGCGCAGGTAGATAAAGCTGTTGTACAGGTTCAGCTTGCCGTAGCCCCACTTTACATTGGGATAAACAATGCCATCGTCACGGTCACAGCCGCCAATGAGAAGACTTTTTATCAGGTCGCCGTTGATGGTTGGCATGTTGTTCTGGACAATGCCCCATTCCATAAGCAGGGCGGAGGCACCTGCGGTAATGGCGGCTGCCGCACTGGTGCCGGTCATTGTACCGAACCCGGCAGGATAAACTCCGCGCACCCCCACGCCCGGAGCAGTAAAGTCGGGCGACATTCGGGGCATTCTCGTGGGACCCCATGATGAGGATACCGACAGGCTGCCGTCTTCTGTATTGTATGCTCCGCATGTGATGGAGCGCAGGGCAGTCGCCGGATAAACGATAGTATATTCAGGTATAGGCCGCAGGAACTCAACATCGTCGGATACCTGCCCGGTGATGGGCAGCCATGCCCAGTAACCGCCGTCGATCACGGAATCCCCGAAAACACGGATGTCCCAGATACCCTCTGTGGCGTTTTCAAAGCCGACTATCATATTGTTGTTGATGTCCTTGAAATATCGTATAAACACCCGCGTTTCTTCAAGAATGAGCTTTTCGGAAAATTCAAGGCCTGAACGGAACGGCATTCTTGGAATGACCTCTCCGGTGGGCGATATTATTCCAAGTGAAAGCTTATCGAACGCGGGGCCGAATATTATTACTGAAAATGAAGCCCCCTGAGTGCCTACCTTGATGCTGATATTCTCAACGGTTTTGCCTGACATAAGCTTGCCTTGAGTGTGGTGCTTGGCGTTTGCCTCGTTTCCGGCAGCGGTAACAAATGCCACACCTGCCCTCTGAGATACAAAAGAAATATATTCCTCAAAAAGAGTGCTGCCGTCATGGGCGCTTGTGTTTGAGCCCATACCGATGCAGATAACCACAGGTCGTCCGTACTCAACTGACTTGTCAAGAATGTACTTGATGCCCAGAAGATAATCGGAGGATTCATACAGTTCGGGGTTATCAGGCGAGAGAAAGTATCTGCGGATGTAGAAATCCCTTGCCCGGCGAAGCTTTACGGCTATTATCGAGGCGCCCGGAGCAGCACCGGTATACTGATCGGTTTTTGAAGCAGCCGCCACCGATGCAAGAAACGTCCCGTGCCCCTGCTCGTCAATATGAGGAACGACGCTGCGCGGAGAGGAGCTTTTCAGGGCTTCATTTATGGCGGCATTGTCGTAATCCGAGCCGAAATACAGTCCCGGACTTCTTGCACCGTCAACGGTCTGGTCCCAGATATTGAGTATCTTGCTGGAGCCGTCCTCATACTGAAAGACGCGTTCTGTGTAGTCAATGCCGGTATCTACAATTCCGATTATCACTCCGCTGCCAGAAAGATTGAGGAACGGCTGGTTCAGCACCTGTGTAATGCCGCTGCGGTCGTTGCTTATACTGTCAAGCGGCGACATTATTTTCGGGTAGAAGCTGAGAAAATCACTGCCTAAGTCCATCAGCAGACCCTTTATATATTTTTCATTTGTGTAGACTATCATGTAGTTATTCGCAAGCTCCGTACCGAAGTGCAGATATGGCTTGTCGCGGGCATACTCGCGGAAACGCGGCGTGTTTATCACCTGAAAATCCACAGTTGTGGGCAGCCTGACATATTCCTCTAACGGAAGCCGGTCTTCGTCATCCATTCAAACGCCCCCTTGTTAATGTAGAAAGTTAAAAGTTAAGAGTTAAAACCTGAATCCGTGAAACTCAAACAGACAAAATAGCCGAAAGCAGGATAAACAGAGCATTACAATCAAAATTTTTAATCTTTGATTATCACCCAATTGGTGCGTTTTGCCCGCCTGCTCGGCGGGATGTAGATTTATCCGAACCGATAGTAGGGGAAGTCCCCTGCGAGGACTTCCCCTCTTGAAAAACAGTCCACCGGACTGTTTTTCAATTCATCCCCTTTTCCGGCTTGTTGGATAGAGTGTTTCGCTCTCTGCGGAGAGCGAGTCAGGAGGGACTTTTGCGAAAAAGTCCCTCCCGACACCCACCGAAAACGAACTTTATTCTTTGGGCAGTTTCACGGATTCAGGTTAAAAGTTAAAATATCACGCACCGGCAGCTTGCAGCCGAAACTCTTGTGTTGTCGTTTTTTAAAATGACTACTGTGCGCGACCGGCAAAGCTTCGGTTCGTACTCAGAACGGAGCGCAGCGCAGCGGTCTCGCCTGTCGGCTCGGTCGGTGCTTCTCAACCTGCGGCTGAGAGGTCCGGCAAGGT
>JAFTCS010000150.1 GCA_017454565.1 Clostridia bacterium | reverse complement strand
ATGATATTACAAACACGAGGTGCAAAATTTATGGAAAAATATATAGCTGTGGATAACATTGACGCCTATTATGAGCAGGTAGTCAAGCGCAAAATGTCGCCTGCAAACTTTTCAAGGCTGATCCTGAGTCTTGCCTTTGTAGCGGCGGCAATTTTCGTGATGATCTATCTTATGGTCACTGTGGCGGACTGGCTGTTTCTTCTGGTGCTTTCAATGGCGGGCTTCGCCGGATATCTGGTGTACTATCTCATCAAGAATTCTCATGTGGAGTATGAATACACTTTCGTTCTCGGCGAACTGAGAATAGCCAAAATAAAGGGCAACTCAAAGCGCCGCACCATTACTTACTTTGACGTAAAGGCAATTGACGATATTGGTCACTACATCGACGCGGAAACAGGCAAAAGAACCATCGACCCGAAGAAATACCCGAATCTGTTGAGAGCAGCTGAGAATGAGGATAATCTGGATACCTACTATTTTATCATCCATGACAAGGTTAGAAAAAAACCGGCCGTTCTTCTTTTGACCCCTAACGAAAAGACCATGAGCCTTATCAGACCATATCTTTCGGTCAGTCTGAAAAAGAAGTTCATGCAGATGCAGAAAGAGGACGAGCTTATCCGCAAGGCAGTGGAGCTGACCCATTCAAAGGGCAAGACATCGGCTGAGCTTGGCAGAATAAAGACAGACCGCGCCGAGCCGGACGAAAAGGATGCAGCCGTTACCGAAGATGAAAAGTCCGAACCGGAGAAGAAAGATCCGGAGAAAGATGTACAGTCCGAGTCCGAGCAGAATGAGCCTGAGAAAAATGTAAAGCCCGAGCCCGAAAAAAATAAGGCGGAAAAAGACGATAAGCCCGAAGGTAAGGAGTCTGCCCGTACTGCAAACCCAGGCAAAAAGTCAGACGGTACTGCTAAGCCATCAAACAGCGGCAAGCAGGGCAGCGGGAACAATCAGAACCGCAGCGGAAACAACAAAAACAAGTCAGGCAAGAAAAACAGTGGGAAAAAACGTAAAACTACCAAGTAATATCAAGATAGGTGAAGCTTCAAGGGGCTTCACCCTTTTTGTCAGAGTCAGGGTGACTTTTGCGCCAGCGTGACGTTGGATCCTGTTCGCACTTAGAGCGAAACGCAGCGAAGCGAACCACGCGAAGTGGGAGCGGCAGCTTGCCGCTGTGCGCGGGCGGTTAAGTTTTAGTCAGAGTAAACTTTGAACGCGAACATCGTTTTCGGGGGGCGCGGGTCTCCGGTGGAGACCTCTGCGCAGCAGAAGCGCCGACCGAGCCGACAGGCGAGACACGGGGGGACTTTTCCGCAAAAGTCCCCCTGACCGGCGCGATGGGTTATAAATTTTTACCGAGAGGTGTATTGTTATGGTCGTTACAGAAAGCGGCGTTATGAAAAATATTGAGATGATCGCTGTGGATCATGGTATCGGAATGGACAGGCTTATGGAAAATGCCGGCGCCAAGGTCGCAGATCTGGCGGCAAAGCTCATTTCCGAAAGGAAATTGCGCAGCGTGTGTGTGCTGTGCGGCTCTGGCAATAACGGCGGCGACGGATTTGTAATCGCAAGGCTGTTGGCGGTCATGTGCAGCGTTAAGGTCATTCTTACCTGCGGCGAACCTAAAACCGAGCTTGCGCGTATGAATATGAGCCTGCTGCCCGGAAATGTGGAGGTGCTGTATTATTCAGAACATTATTACGAGTGCATAGGCATTGTCAGGGATTCCGATATGATAATCGACGCGGTATACGGAATAGGCTTCCGCGGCGAGCTGCCTGCCGATATTTCAGACCTTTTCGGTTTCTGCAACGATAATAAAAGAGCAGTGCGTATCGCTGCAGACCTTCCCAGCGGTATTGAATGCGATACCGGCAGGATAGGCGGCCTGTGCTTTTGCGCGCATTATACGGTGACGTTTACAGCGCTCAAGCCGCTGCATGTTCTCTACCCTTCGGCGGATAAGTGCGGAATCATAAGCGTGGAATCTGTGGGCATACCGGAGTCTGTTGTTAAAAATTCACCCTATATCATGCTTTCTACAGATGAGTTTGTGGCGGCACACCCTTTCCCTCAGAAGAAAGCCTCAGCTCATAAGGGCGATAACGGTACTCTTCTTTCTGTCTGCGGCAGCTACGGTATGGCAGGGGCAGCAATGATGTCTGCTGAGGCTGCCCTCCGAATGGGTGTGGGACTGCTCAAATTAGCTGTGCCGGAATCTATCTACCCTATAATAGCTTCACGGCTTGCAGAACCTGTATATAAACCTCTTGCGCAGTCAAAAGACGGCATGATAGACATTGACGAATACGGAAAGCTTATAGACCTGATGAACAGTGGCTGTAATGCGGCGCTTATCGGCTGCGGAATCGGACGCAGCACGAGCATAAGCAGTCTGGTGGCTCTTTTGGTGGACGGCGCAGTTAAGCCGCTGGTGCTTGACGCAGATGGAATAAATGCAATAAGCTCGAATATAAATGTATTGAAAAGGTCAGCTGCACCCATTGTGCTTACGCCGCACCCCGGAGAGATGGCAAAGCTGCTGGGTACAGACATAAGCACAGTGCAGTCAGACAGGTATCATATTGCAAGACGGTTTGCGCTGGATTACGGCGTTACGCTTGTGCTCAAGGGTGCAAATACGCTTGTTGCGGCGCCAAACGGCAGGGTGTATGTGAACCTTACGGGTAACAACGGCATGGGCAAGGGCGGCAGCGGAGATGTCCTCGCAGGAATGATCGCCAGCCTGCTTGCTCAGGGAATGGATACCGAGAGCGCTGCGGTAAGCGCCGTTTATTACCACGGTCTTGCCGGCGACAGGTGCGCAGAAAAGTTTTCCGCAAGATCAATGCTGCCTACCGATATGATAGCTGAACTGAAAACGATATTCTGAGAAAGCCGCAGGAGTCCGGTTTTCTCTTAAAACAGGGTGATCTGTTGAAAAAGCTCCATCGGATCATAGCAATTGTCGGAGCAGGATTTATTCTTGCGATAACGCCGGGCTGCTCCGAGAGCGTCAGCTTCCCGGATGTGCAGGCTGCGGCGGATGAGGACGCGGCGGTGCAATACCGCGGAAATGAGTATAAATGCCATATCAGGTATATTGACAAGGATACCGCTTCCGTGACTCTTCTCTCGCCTGAAGAGATATCGGGACTGACTTTCACGCGCAGCAATGACGGGTGTGCATGTTCCCTTGGCTCACTGATGTGCAGGGGCGGCAGTCTGAGCAGTGATTCACTTGCGGGAGAGGTTTTCAGGGTGTATGACGCGCTCGCTTCTTCGGAGTCTGAGCCTGTGAAAAAATGTGATGACGGCAGCTATGAGTTTACCTGTGACGGCATGAAAATTTATACCGATGTCAGTGGCCGTGTGCTCTCGCTGAAAGACAAGGAGCTGAAAATCAACTGATCTTTGTATATGGGAATTTGGCTGTTTATTCCTGTGCTGCTGTATTTTTGAAAAGTAAATATTCAGATCGAAAAAACCGATGGGACAAAAGGTCTCATCGGCTTTTTGTTTGTCCGGCAGAATAAAGCCGGCTGAAAATTGTAGTGGGTAAAATCTGACCCTGACAAAATTTTTTTTGAAAATTTATTAAAAAAGACGGTTTTTCATGCCGATATACCCTCAAAAGTGGCACTTCGGTGGCGCATGATATTGTATAATATAAGCATTGAGGGCAGAAATGTTGATTTTATGCCTTTAATATCGTGCGCCGGTTTTTTGTTCCACAGGTTTGCAGCGTTACAATAATCAGTTATTATCCTATTTGTATTATTCTAAAATATTATACAAGGAGTTGTTTTGGGTGGATTGTGTTGCTTTGAAGCTTGATAATGATGTCTTGAAAGATCAATACAGATGTGATGTCACGGAATCGTTTGTTATTCTTGATAGAAATGTCTGTATAAAAATGTATGGTCTGAGTATGTACAACTGCAACCCGCTTCTTGCAGGTAAAAAAGGCGAATACTGCAAAGTGGATGCGATCTCGGATGATCTTGACGAAGTGTTGCGCATACGCAATCTTGTGTTTGAGATGGACGTTTATCCGGCACACCTCAGGAATATTATTGAGGATATGATGTGCTGAAAGCATACAGAAATCTCGGAGCATCAGTGGGCAGGAAAGAAGTTTTGTAAATAATATTGACACGAAGCGCCCGTTGGTGTATAATTTCAATAGAGGGAGTATTGATACAAATGTGATTTTTGAGCACTAATTTATGTCCTGAAGCACTATTGTTAAAGTTATATAAAAAACGGAAGTTTGAACGAGGAGATGGTGAAATGACGGCTTTGATCTGCGACAGCGATTTTGCTGCCAATACTAAGCTGACGGATATTCTGTTTGGTCTGCGCGGTATTGAAAGCAGGCGATTCAGCGACCATATTGAGTGTATTACATTTTTAAAATATCACCGTGCGGATATGCTTTTTGTGGCGGTTGACGATGTGAATATTGATTTTGTGAAAATAATAGAAGAGTCCAGACGGCAAAACTGTTTTCCTTTGATATGTCTTACCGGCAGAAATGCCGAGGATTCAATGAACGTGTTCAGATATAATTGTGACAGATTTCTTCAAAAGCCGTATTCTGTAAAGAATGTTGAGCTGTGTCTCGATTACTTTGATAATATCGGCTTCAGACATACAAGCGTGGTGGTGCGCACCTTCGGTCGTTTCGAGGTTTTCGTGAACGGTTTGCCGGTTATTTTTCACAATGCCAAGGCGAAGGAACTGCTTGCCCTGTGTGTAGACAGGCTTGGGGCAATTTCCTGCGTTGAGGCTGTGGACAAGCTCTGGCCGTCAAGAACATTTGATGAAAGGACAAAGCGTCTGTACCGAAAGGCTGTGAATTCCATACATGAAACATTGGAGCGATACAATATTCCGGAGATTTTCCAGAGCTACCGGGGCGGCTGTACGATAAACAAGGAGATGTTTAAATGTGATTATTATTCATTTATTGAGGACCCGAAAGGAAATCTCCTTACACTGAGCGGAGAGTACATGTCGGACTATGACTGGGGCGAGCATACCCTTGCCATGCTGATACACACCGCAGAAGCCGCCGACCCGGACTTTGATCTTTCAATTTTTTACGATTAATATTATTGTTCAAAAAAGTATAAATTTGAAAGCCGGTCAGGGGGACTTTTGCGGAAAAGTCCCCCCGTGTCTCGCCTGTCGGGTGCGTGACCGCACTGGACGATTATATTTTGGAAACAAACTCTGCATCGTTGCCTTATCCGTTCCCAAAACGAAATCGACAGCGGAGGCACTCCGCTCGGTGCTTCTGCTGCGCAGAGGTCTCCACCGGAGACCCGCGCCCCCCGAAAACGCTGTTCGCGTTCATAGCTTAGTCTGACCGAAACTAAACCGATCGCGGTTGTTACTAAGCTACTGTGCGCGAGGGGTGTAGTTGCCTACTTGTTTATCAATCTCCGCGAACAGGGGTCCAGCATCACGCTGGTCACGCTGGTCACGCTGGTCACGCACCCCGGAATGTCGGCGGGAGAGCTTGCAAGCATGTCGGCCTGGTCAAGCTCGCCGGGGGCAGCAAAGCCGTACAGACATCCAATAGCAGGCAGTGAATTGCGCCTGCCTACCTCAATATCCGAGGCTCTGTCACCTGTCATTATGAAGGTGCAGCCCGGATATTTTTTCTTTATGTGCAGGAATATTTCGTGCTTGGGAATAAAGCCGTATTCCTCTGCACAGAAATAGTCCTCGAAAAACCGGTCAAGCCCTGAAGCTCTGCGGTGCGCGTCCATGTAGCTGCGCCGGCAGTTTGAGAGTATCATCAGCCTGCAGCCCCTGCTTTTCAGCTCGCTGAGCACCTCAATGATACCATCGTACAGCACGGCTTGTCCGTTCAGAACGCCGTCTATCATTTCTTTGCCGATCAGCATGCTGGCGCTGTGCTTCATCTCATCAGGCAGCTCGGGCATAAAGCTGTTCCACATGTCCGGAGCACTGACTCCAAGATATTTCGACACCTCATCATCCGTGTAGTAACGTTCGTTAGCCATCCCATTTTCAACAAGCATTTCGTATGCTTTTCTGAAAGCGCAGCCGTAAAGGTGCTTGGTGTCGTGTATCGTTCCGTCAAAATCAAATAAAAGTATCATATCAGATCTGCTTCATCAGGTTGACCATTTCTATGGCGCCTAAAGCGCAGTCATAGCCCTTGTTGCCTGCCTTGGTGCCGGCGCGCTCGATAGCCTGCTCGATGTTTTCTGTTGCAATAACGCCGAAAAGCACCGGAATACCGCTTTTAAGGCTTGCCTGAGCTATGCCCTTTGTTGTTTCGTTCACCACCAGCTCATAGTGAGAGGTCGAACCGCGGATAACGGCGCCTACACAAATTACGGCGTCGTACTTTCCGCTTTCTGCCATTTTCTGAGCTATCACAGGTATCTCAAATGCACCCGGAACCCATGCGGCGTCAATATTCTTCTCGTCAACACCGTGACGCACCAGTCCGTCAACGGCGCCCTCCAGCAGCTTTTCAACTATAAAGCTGTTGAACCTTGATGCAACGATAGCTACCTTCATACCCTCGGGCGCTACTACTTTTCCTTCGATAAGATTGATATTCATGGTATTACCTCCAAATTTTTAATTGTTCAGATCTATCTCGTTGAAGATGTGTCCCATGCGTTCCTTTTTGGTGCGCAGATAAAAGCCGTCATACTCTCCGGGGGCTATCTCGATGGGAACGCGCTCTTTTATGATGAAATTGAAGCCCTCAAGACCGTATATCTTGCTGGGATTGTTCGTTATCAGCCTGAGCGACTTTACACCGAGCTGCTGAAGTATCTGAGCACCGTTCCAGTATTCTCTCAGGTCGGGAGCAAAGCCCAGCTTTATGTTGGCGTCCACGGTGTCAAGACCCTGTTCCTGCAGCTCGTATGCCCTTAGTTTGTTTATAAGCCCTATTCCGCGCCCTTCCTGACGCATGTAAAGTATGATTCCGCGGCCTTCCTTTTGTACCATTTTCATTGCGGTGTGAAGCTGTTCGCCGCAGTCGCAGCGCGCAGAGCCGAAAACATCGCCGGTAAGGCACTCGGAATGTACACGGCAGAGAATATCCTCGCCGTTGCCTATGTCGCCGCACACCAGTGCAATGTGGTGCTCGCCCGT
>JAFTCS010000149.1 GCA_017454565.1 Clostridia bacterium | reverse complement strand
CTTTATTGAGCTTTCGTCGCCCTTGTACATAATGTCAGGCACAGCTTCAACATCAATGGTCTTGCCCATTTCGTAGACCTTGCTCTCAAACGGCAGGGCAGTCTGCAAAAAGGTGTCGCTGAGGTTGAATTCGGACATTATCAGCTTGTGGCCGGTCTTGTCGTCAAGACGTGCAAGGCAGAGCAGTTCGTTTACAAGCTCGTTCATTCTGTCTGTTTCAGAACGGATGTAGCCTACCCACTTGTTTTCGCCTATCTGCGCTTCAAGAACGTCGGTATTGGCGCTTATTACGGCAAGGGGCGTTTTCAGCTCGTGGCTTGCGTTGGAGATAAACGACTTCTGCTTGTCAAAGGTTTCCTTTACCGGACGCACAAGCCAGAAAGAGAGCAGCACCGACATGAAAAAGAAGAACAGAATAGTCAGCAGCCCGATGAGCGAGGTACTGAACAGCAGATTTTCCTGAGCCTGCTGGAAACTTTTTATATCCATGAAAACTATGATCTTGCCGTAGTACTTGTTCTGTATGTAAAAGGCGTAGCGTCCGATCTCTCCATAGCTGCTGCCGTTGGAGAGAGCTTGCTTTGCATAGTTGATGATATCGTCCTGCTGCACCACGATGTCCCTTGTCAGTACGATCTTCCTTACATTATAGAAATAGTCTATCTGTACAGAAAAACAGTCGGTCACGCCCGATTTCTGATCTTTGTAGGGGTCAATGCTGTCGTAATCTTGCGGCAGAAAGCCGTCAAGATCGGCTATGCGTTTTATTTCGGCCTGAATGTGAGTCTTGTTGCCCTCACGTTCCATTATATTTATCGCAGCCATAATGCCGAAAACCGCAAGAGTCAGTATCAGGGTGATGACCGCGACTATTTTTATCCTGAGTTTTTTAATCATTTTGCACCGTCCAGACAGTATCCTATGCCTCTTCTGGTCTTTATCTGCACGTCTGAGTGCAGCATGACCAGTTTTTTCCTGAGAAACGAGATGTAAACTTCTACGTTGTTATATTCGCTCTCGTCTGTAGCGCCCCAGATCTTGTTCACAAACTGTTCTTTGGTGGTTATCTGACCGGCATTTGAGATGAGCAGCTCCATCATCTGGAATTCCTTTCGGCCGAGCACCACGGAGTTTTTTCCGCACATCAGTTCACCCTTTTTCATTTCAAGCGTGATGTCACCGTATTTCGGGTTTATGTCTGGTATTATGCCGCGTCTGCGGGTCATTGCCCTTATTCTTGCCAGCAGCTCACCCATTGAGAACGGCTTTGTCAGGTAGTCATCGGCGCCGCAGTCCAGTCCCCTTATCTTATCATCCGTTTCGGAGCGCGCAGTGAGCAGCAGCACCGGAGTTTCGTTTTCTTTTACCCTGAGATATGAAAGCACGTCAAGACCGTTCATCTTGGGCAGCATTATATCCAGCAGGATGCAGTCGTAGCTGCCGCCCATAGCCAGTTCAAGCCCTGTAATACCGTCATTGGCGATGTCGGTTTCGTAGCCCTCTCTTTTGAGAATTGCGCCCACGGCCTCAGCCAGACCGATTTCGTCCTCTATAATAAGAACCCTCATTGTATTTCCTCACTTTCGTTTTGCAAAACACCTTGCAGTATACAATAATTATATTACAACTTGTCTGTATAAAGCAATACTTCATAAAAAAATCCCCGCAGGGCCGGAGATCCGTTCTACCCTGTGGGGAAGTGTTATGTGCTGGATGCTGTATTACTTTTTCTTCTTCTTTTTGTGTGAACCGTTGTTCTTTGAGGCAGCAGCCTTTGTTTCGGCCTTGGGAGTCTCCGCCTTTACTTCGGGAGCAGGCTTTGTTTCGGCCTTGGGAGTCTCCGCCTTTACTTCGGCAGCAGGCTTTGTTTCAGCCTTGGGAGTCTCCGCCTTTACTTCGGGAGCAGCCTTTGTTTCGGCCTTGGGAGTCTCCGCCTTTACTTCGGGAGCAGGCTTTGTTTCGGCCTTGGGAGTCTCCGCCTTTACTTCGGGAGCAGCCTTTGCTTCGGCCTTTGCGGCAGGCTCTACCTTGATCTCTGCATTGGGAGCAACCGCCTTTACTGCTGTAACAGGCTTTGCGTCAGCTTTTGCGGCCTTGGGTGCTTCGGCGGGAGCAAGTGCCTTCGGTGAAGCCTTGGCAAGAGCTTTGGCGTCTGTCTTTGCCGGAGTCTTGGGAGCAGCTTTCTTTACATAGGTCTCAAGACCCTCGCAGTCCTCAAGGAAAGGCTTGAGCTTGTTGTATATCTTTTCAACACCGCCGGCACTGTCACTTTCGATGTTCAGCGGCATGATAGGATCGTGTACGCTGAGTCTGAGCAGGAACCAGCCGTCACCGTTGTTCTTGTCAAATGACACCCTGATGCCCTCATAGTTGTCATCAGCGACAATGAAATCCTTCTGCTTCCTGGCGTATGCGGTCAGATCCTTGATGACCTTCTCGCCGTATGCGCGGAAATCCTTGTCTGTGATCTTTATTCTTATTTCCTTGGTCTCCACAGGCTCTTTCAGGTCGGCAATAAGGCTTTCAAGCTTCTTGCCCTCCTTGCGAAGCTGAGCGATCTTGATGATGATCTTGGTGATGAGGTAAGCACCGTCGTCAAGGAAGTAATTTTCTTTCATTGCCGCATGGCCGGAGGTCTCAATGGCAAGTGAGCAGTGCACCTTGTTCTTGTTCTGCCTGATGGCCTCGTCTATGACGTTCTTGTAGCCCCTCTTGAATCTGAGGTGCTTGCCCTTGAGCTTCTTCTCGATGAACTCCTTGAGTCCGCTGGAGGTGATGGAATCGGTAACGATAAGCTCACCGGGAGAGTTTTCCAGCACGATAGCTGCTGCAAGAGCGACCAGACGGTTACGGTTTATCTCTTTGCCCTGAGAGTCAACAGCGCCGCAGCGGTCAACGTCCGTGTCAAAAATAATGCCGAAGTCGGCACCGAAAGCCTTTACAGCCTCACATACTGACGCCATGGCTTCAGGATCCTCAGGATTCGGGATGTGGTTCGGGAATGTGCCGTCAGGCTCAAGGAACTGGCTTCCTCTTACATCAGCGCCCAGAGCTTCAAGAACGTCGGCAGCATAGAAACCTCCGACTCCGTTGCCTGCATCGACAACAAACTTAAAGCCTTTCAGCGGGTGCTCATAGTCGCCTTTGTCATTGACCTGAGCCTTTATGAATTCACGCAGATTGCTTGCGTAGTATCTCATGTATTCGTTCTCGATGATCTCGCCGCCGCAGGAATAGTCGGGCTTGTCGCCGTTCTGCGCATATTCCAGTATAGCGGTGATATCGCTGCCCTCAAGACCGCCCTCACGGGTAAAGAACTTGAGACCGTTCCTGTAATACGGATGATGGCTTGCAGTGATCTGGATAGCACCGTCACAGCCAAGCTCTACTGTAGTCATGAACATTGCGGGAGTAGAGCACATTCCGCAGTCGATAACGCATACGCCTGCCGTAACAAGAGTCTGCTTTGTTACCTTTGCTATCTGCGGGCCTGAGATCCTTGAATCCCTGCCGACAGAGATCATCAGCTCATCAGCGGGCTTGCCTGTCTTTGCGGAAAGCCACATGAGAAAGCCGTTTACCATTGAGTTAACTGTGTCGTCTGTGAGGTTGACATCGAAGCCGGCGCCTGCAACAGCAACGCCTCTGATGTCTGTGCCGCTTTTGAGTACGCTCCAGAATTCGTTTAACATAGTTTATCTCTCCTTATATATAAAATTTGGGAAAACGCATAATAGGTATGTCACTTGATGCCGGTGTCGAAGGCGTAAATATCATCGGTCGGTTCAAGTGTTACGGGAACATCGTTTATGGTTATGATGAGCTTGCCGTCATCAAAGGAATAATCAAGTGAGTTGTTCTCGGCATTTCCGTCCGCCTGCACAAGGTTGAACACGCATGTGCCGTCCTTTGCAGCGTAGCAGCCTTTGTATATGATATCACGGTAGGTTATCTGATAGGTGCCGTCCGCGTTGAAGGAAAATGTGCTGTCATATCGTGAATCCTCGCGGTCGTCCAGCCATATACCCACAAGCTTGCCGTCAATAGCACCGTCTATGGGAACAAACTTTATTTCCGGCTCATCGACCTTGTCAAGGGTATAGACGTAATATCTCATGCCGTTCTCTTCAATGAAGTCGGTCGCTTTTTTCTTGGCGTCACTTTCTTCCGTGGAAGCCTCGTCTGTTTTGTCGGGTGAGAATATGAACCCGCCCAGATCGGTGAGCACCAACTTGCGGCCTGATATGGAGTTTCCGGTAAGCTCACAGTAAAAATCGGTGTCGATAAAGCTCTGACCGTAGTTTTTGAGCTTGACGTTGAGCTTCTGACGGCCGTTTACGGCATCGTTTTCGGTGTATGTGCCGCTGTATATAATGCCGCCGTAATACATTTTGCATGTGCCGTCGTTCTCAAAGCCGAGGGTCACGGAGCAGTCCTTTTCCGAAACGGTAAAATTCAGCGTCCAGTTGCCTGTCAGGGATTTGTTGAAGAATACTCCCCAGCAGCCAAAGGTCAGTAATGTTATCAAAAGTATCACTGCCGCAATTATCACAGGAGTCTGTATTTTCAGTTTCGTTTTGCTGGCGGAGCTGCTGCCGGCATCAGTATCTTCTGCGGCGGCTTCATCAGCTGCGGCGGTATCGTTGCTTTCCGGTGTTTCCGCTGCTGCGTCTGTATCTTCAGCTCCGGAAAGCGATTCGCTGTTGTTTGGTTCAAGGAGTTCATCCTTAGACATTTATCTTCCTCCGATCGGGTAATAGACCCTGATGTTTTAACACAAAAACGGCTTTTTGTGCGTTTGCCGCACAAAATTATGCTGCCGCGCAGAATGAAGCTATGCTTATGAGGCTTATGCAAATATTTCATAGGTAAATCATTCCAGTAATATTGTACCGTATCTTGATCAATTTTACAAGCATAATTATTGTACAATTTTAATATAATTCATTGTTAAATCTATTGATAATACCTATGGCAACAGCTATGACAATGAAAAGCTTCCTGAAAAGTCAGATCTCAGATATGTCATACAGCTTACCGCTATTGAAAAAATTTGTATTTCAGCAATATTTTTGTTGAAAAAAAAAGAAAAATATGATATTATATATTATGTTAAAGAATATGACAATAGGGTCGTGTTTCTGTAAGGGGGAATAGCTATGGAGATTAAGGAAATTTACAAGAGCTGGCTTGAAAATGCTGTTGATGATCAGGATCTGATTACTGAACTCGCAGCAATGAATGAAAATGACATCAAAGAAAGCTTTTACAGGGAACTGAAATTCGGAACAGCCGGTCTGAGAGGAATTATCGGTGCCGGCACAAACAGAATGAACATCTACACCGTAAGAAAGGCTACTCAGGGTCTTGCCAACTTCCTCGTCGGGAAGTATGAGGCTCCGTCGGTTGCCATTTCTTTTGATTCAAGAAACAAGGGCTTCCTGTTTGCAAAGGAAGCTGCAAGGGTACTGGCCGCAAACGGGGTAAAGGCGTATATTTCTACGGAGCTTCAGCCGACACCCGTCGTTTCCTATGCCGTAAGGGAGCTTAAAGCCAGCGCGGGCATTATGGTCACGGCAAGCCATAACCCTGCCGAATACAACGGGTACAAGTGTTACGGCAATGACGGCTGCCAGATGACAGACGTTAATGCAGGTCTTGTCTATGATGAGATACAGAAGGTAGATTACTTTAACGGCGACATTAAGTTAGTGGATTTTGAAAAGGCTCTTGAGAGCGGTCTTATTGAGTGGATAAGCGATGACCTTTATGAAAAATATCTTGACAGGGTTCAGGAGCAGACCATCAACAAGGATATCTGCAAAGGCTCCGGTCTTAAAGTGGTTTATACACCGCTCAACGGTGCCGGCAACAAGCTTGTAAGGAAGATACTTTCAAGAATAGGCGTTGAAAATGTGGTAGTGGTTCCCGAACAGGAGAATCCTGACGGCAACTTTACAACATGCCCGTATCCGAATCCCGAAGAAAAGGAAGCTCTTGCAGTAGGTCTTGAGCTTTGCATGAAAGAGCAGGCTGATCTTCTTCTTGCTACCGACCCGGACAGCGACCGTGTCGGCATTGCCGTAAAGACAGCCGACGGTTATCGTCTTATGACGGGCAACGAAACAGGCGTCATGCTGCTTAATTATATTCTTTCATGCCGTAAGGCTGCCGGCACACTGCCCAAGGATCCGGTTGCCGTCAAGACGGTTGTTACCAGCAAGCTTGTTGACAGGGTATGCGAAAAGTACGGATGTGAGCTGAAGGTGGTTCTCACCGGCTTCAAGTACATCGGTGAGCAGATACTTCTCCTTGAGCAGAAAAATCAGGCTGACAGATATGTTTTCGGCTTTGAGGAAAGCTATGGTTATCTTGCAGGCTCTTATGTACGTGACAAGGATGCGGTCATAGCTTCCATGCTTATCTGCGAGATGGCTGCATATTACCGTCAGCAGGGCAAGAGCCTTGACGAGGTAATGACCTCTATCTATAAGGAGTTCGGTCACTATCTCAACAGAACCGAGAGTTTCAAGTTCGAAGGTGCAGCAGGCATGGAAATAATGGGCAATATAATGGACAGTCTCAGAGCGGAGCCTCCGGCAGCAGTTTACGGCAGCAAGGTGACAGAGCTTTCCGACTATCTTGAGTCATACAAAAAGGATATTGTCACAGGCGAGACTGAGGAGATTAAGCTCCCGAAGTCAAATGTGCTTTCATATTCAATTGAAGGCGGCGGAGCCGTTATTGTAAGACCATCCGGCACAGAGCCTAAGATCAAGATATATGTGACCTCGGTAGGCAACTCGAATGAAGATGCTGCTCAGAAGGCAGACATAACCTTTGCCTACATGACCGGCTACATGAAGATCTGATAATAGAATGTTTATAAACTAACCACTGCAGCGGTCTCTTTCACCACGGAAGAGACCGCTTTTTTGCGGCCGGCGAAGCTTCCTCTTGTTTATCAGTCTTCGCGAACAGGGGAACGGCAGCTTGCCGCTGTGCGCGAGCGGCGAAGCTTCGGTTCGTACTCAGAGCGTAACGTAGTGGAGCGACCCCCGCGAATTGTCCAGCGCGGTCACGCACCGCAGAGAGCGAAAAACTTTGTACGCCAGCCGGGCAGGGAGATTTTGTTCCTTGGGTAGGTATCAGAGCACATAATATCCGAAAACAACATAATATGTTAAAAAAACAGTGAGGTGATAATAATGGATAAGCCTCTTATAATGATGTCGTCAGTAACGAATGCCATGAGAGGCAAAGAAATTCTCAGGAGAAACGGGATATCGTCAGAAATTGAAAGGACACCGAGAGGCAGCGCCAGACAGGGCTGCGGTTACAGCCTGTATGTCAGGAAAAACGCCGATGAAGCAGAGCGCATACTGCGCGAAAGCGGAACCAAAGTGCTGGGCAGAGCAGAAAGGAGCGCACTCAGGTGATATACCTTGACAATTCAGCAACCAGCTTCCCGAAACCACAGAGGGTGCGTGAGGCAGCCGCTGCG
>JAFTCS010000148.1 GCA_017454565.1 Clostridia bacterium | reverse complement strand
TGGGTCTCGCCTGTCGGCTCGGTCGGTGCTTCTGCTGCGCAGAGGTCTCCACTGGAGACCCGCACCCCCTGTTCGCGGGGATTGATATGCAAATGGGAATCTACGCTGCCCGCGCACAGAAATTCTTTCAAAACTGACACCACAAAAGTTTTGGCGGCAAGCTGCCGCTCCCAATTCGCGTGGGTCGCTGCGCTACGCTCTGAGTTCAAGACGAAACTACACCCTCGCGCACAGGAGTTATTTTCAAAACCGACACCACAAAAGTTTTGCTCAAGCTTTTTCAACGGTGCGTGACCTATAGTATCAATCGCCGCTGTGTTACCGTTTTTTTGATTTACCTGACTTTTTCCTGCCTGAAGTGCTGTTTTTTGTAACGTTAGTTTTTTCTTTTGGGCTTTGCTCACCGGACGTCTCTTCGTCCTTGAGAATTTTTACCTGTTCGGATATCTCCGCAACCGTCTTATCCGTGAGAATGAACTTTTTCCTGAACCAGAAAACAGCTGTCAGCAGGCCGATTATCGGTATGACCGTCATGGTCATCCTCAGGCCTATCTTTGAAGAGTCAGAAACCGCCAGTGAGAAATCAACCGTCTGGTCAGCTTCTGTGGTGGCTGCATCGCTCAGATTATTTATCTGCAGGCAGACAGAAGCTGCAAAGGCGGCAACACCCGAAGCGAGCTTCACCACAAAAGTCTGCATTGAGAAAATAACGCTCTCATCGCTGCGTCTGAGCTTGAAATAGCCGTAATCAACGGTATTTGCAAGAAAAACAGTGGTAAGCACGTTCATAATTCCGCAGGACGCAAAAATGAAGAACGCCGGAATGAAGAGAATGAACACATTGCCCATACTTGTAAACGTCAGACCTAAAAGTACGGCATAGCCGGCCATTGCCGCACCAAGTCCGATATAGAATATCTTTGTGTTCGAGAGTTTGAACACGTTTCTCATAAGCGGATAGAACGCCATCATTGCTAAAATCTGTATACCGCCGCCGAAAGCGTTGAACAGGGTGTAGTCTCCGTACCAGCCTGTGCCGCCGAAATCATACTTAAAGAAGTAGATAACAAGGTTAGACGTAATGTAAACCGCAGTATTTATCAGCACTATGGCAACGACGACCGTGAGAGCCTGATCGTTCTGGAAAAGTGCCCTGAACATCCTTCCCACTGAAACAGACTCCATTTTTGCGGTGGACTTCTCCTTTATGCTGACGCATGCCATAACGGTGAAAATAATGAAGAGCACAGCCACAGCCAGCGCAAACCAGCGGAAACCGATTATCTCTATCTCCCTGCTGGTGCTGCCGCCGAACATCTTACCGAGAGCCGGAACAGCCATCATGGTGCAGATAGTAATAATTGCCGTGCCCACTCCGGCAGCCGAACGCGCAAGAGTGGTAAGTCCCTCGCGTTCCTTGCCGCTTTCTGTAAAGGCAGGTATCATAGACCAGTAGGGAATGTCCATCATGGTATAGGTTACGCCCCAGAGTATATACGCCACGGCAGCATAGGCCGTAAGACCTGCGGTATCCATTTCAGGCGGCGCCGAAAACATAAGAAACAGTATGGCTGCATTCGTAAGCGTACCTATAAGCAGCCATGGTCTGAACTTGCCCCATCGGGTCTTGGTTTTTGCTACGATGACTCCCATTACAGGGTCGTTAAAGGCGTCAAAGAACCTTGCTATAAGGAGTATTGTACCCATGGCTATAGCGCTGACCCCTAAAATGTCCTGGAAATAGTACAGAACGTAGGTTGCGGAGAGCATATATACCATATCCTTGCCAACCGCCGCTAAAGCATGGCTGAACTTCGCAAAACCCGAAAGCTTTGTCTTGCCGGTATTGTTCTTCATTATAATTCACCTCTTGTTTTCAATTTTTTGGGAATCTCATTTATTCTTCATAGCAAGCTCTACAACCTTGTAGGCGCCGTCATACAGACCTGACTCTTTGTTGACTTTTATCTGTCTGCACATGCCTGTGAACAGCTCGCGGTCGTTCATGAACATATCGACCATTTGTAGGGTATGCGGCAGGTCGGCACATTCAAGAGTACCGTCACCGAATTCCGCCGAATGTATCGCTCCCCATTTTTCGTGGCCGCCGATGCGTTTTAAGAACAGCTTTGGCACAGGATAGAACGAAAGCTCACTGGGCTTGGTAAGCAGCACGTCGCACGAACGCATGAGCAAATTCGTGCAGTAAACCGCCTCGAAAATATTCTTGTGACAGAATACATGTATGCCGTAGACTTCCTTTTCGAGAGCATGGTCTGCGAAGCCTTTTGTGTCGCTCCAGTTGTTGAAATGAGTAGCAGACACCTTCCTCAGAACGCTGATATCCCTGCACAGTTCTTCCCATACCTGAATGTAGTCTCCCACATTTACATAGAGCACAGCCTTTTTCTTGCATATAGCAGGCAGCAGGTGACGTATGATCTCCGCGAAAAGCTTTCTCTGTGCTCCCGCACCGCCAATGGTAAGGAGGAAGCGCATTGGTTTACCTTCGCCGAAACGGGATATCCTGCGGTCGCAATCCGATTCAACACCGGCTGCAAGCTCGTGGTCAACATAGTGACCTGTATACACGAGACTGCCGGCAGGCATGGGATGAAGTACATGCTCCTTGTCCATGCCGTTGAGTATGCGGTACCCCATATAAGACTGGTGCGTCTGTATCGTGTGTATGCTGCCCTCGGCAAGATGCAGCGCCATCGGCCAGTTATCCGGGATAGCGTTGACCACATGCTCCATTCCCGCATGCAGCGCCGCCTGAGCAGGCCAGACATGTGTGCCGATAACGGGTATATCCTTGGGTATATTCTTGAATACAGGCGCCATAAGCTCGGCGTTTTTCTGGTCACAGGCATTATAGCTGAGCTGGCGGAAGCCCTCATAGTTGAGCGGCTCCCAAATAAGCCTGTTGAAAAGCCTGCTCTTCTGCGAAAGTCTGGAGCCAAGAGAGTACATCCTGTTCTGCTCACTTATGACCTGAGTACATGTAGTGACAGGATAGGAATTGAGATCCATCCAGTATGGTGTATAGCCGAGAGCATGAGCTGCCGACGCCATAGCTATGGATATACGGTAATGTCCGAAGCCCATGCGGATATTACCCACGATGACTCCTTTTTCCCTGTCGAACTCCAGCTCAGAAGTACCCTCATCCAGCCGGATATCGTACACCCCAAATGGATCGTACAGAGTCTGATTTTTTCTGAGCATCAGACTGTATTTCAGAGAACTGTCGTCACCGTATTTACTTTCAAAATTGCGCTTGCTCTGTACAGCGCGGCGCTGAACACTTTTTTTCATCTCGTTGCCAAAGATGATCCTTGATCTGTCAGTCATTGTTAGCCTCCCCTTCTTTTATGTGAAATCACCGGACACCCTGCCCGCACCGTCAGCAATGTACATATTTATAGCCAACAAGTGAGAGCTGTTTTATTGTATTTACTTAATAGTATCATTTTTTTGTCGGCTTTGCAACATGTAAACGAACAATTCACAATATAATACAAAAAAGCACCTGTTCAGACCACAAAAGAACAGGTGCTTATATTATTTCCTGAATAATTTAATTATGAAGCGGCCTTGTAGAAAAATGCAGACGCTCGCTTTTGGCGTATTCCTCAGCGTACGTAAGGGTGTGGGAATATACTGTAATGTCCTCACAGGCATAAAACGCAAGCACACCTATCCTTCGTACACTTTCGGGAATGTAAACGCTTTCAAGATCAAAGCATCCGTAAAAGGCGCGCTTTCCTATGGTAGTGACCATCTGAGGGAGAACCACTTTTTTCAGCTTTTTGCAGCCGGAAAAAGCGTCCTTTGAGACAGTCATTATCTCATCGGGCAGGACGATGCTTTCAAGTGAAACGCAATTATAGAAGAGCGACACACTTATATCGGTTATCCTTTCGGGCAGTACAACACTTTTCAGTGAAACACAGTTTTCAAATGCCCTGCCGCCCAGAAAACTTACGTTCGCCGGCAGTTTTATGCTCTCAAGCTTTCCGCAGTTGCAGAACGCGCCTGAACTGACGGTTTCAAGACTGTCGGGAAGCTCCGCCTTTTCCAGGTTGTCACAGCCGAAAAAGCATGCAATGCCTATTTTAGTAACACCCTCGGGTATTTTTACAGACACCAGACGGTCACAATGCTTGAAAGCGTCCTTAAAAATACTTGTCACAGGATAACCGTTTATCGTTTCGGGCACCGTCAGATTCTCTCTGAAAAAACTGCTGCTCTGATTGCATCTTCTTATCCATATCTCGCCGCCCTCGACCGAATACTCGAACAGGTCAAACGGACGGTTGTACTCCCTTGCAAAGCTTTTTTCAGGTGTTTCCTGGGGCTGTTCCGGCTTTGGCGCCGGCCTGAAAGGAATAGTCCTGAGTTTCTCGCCGCCGCAGAACGGACAAATCGTAATGCGTTCCGGCGACACCTTTGTATTCCATTCCGTATTGCAGGAGGAGCATCTGATACGGTGCTCCTGTGATATAGGCTTTTCCGGATCTATTACAGTCCTTTCGCCGGATATCAGTTTCTGTGTGAGTTTACCGGAATCTGGTCTGTTTTCTTCAGGTTCTGACGACTTCATGTTTTTATTTGTCTTTTGCATCTTATCATCGCTCCATGTGTCTCTGTACACCAGAAAACTGCTTATTTCTTGTCCGGCGGAACAAAATTGCCAAGATTCTGGAAAATCTCCATAAGCGGCATATCCTTGTACTCATCAAATTTTTCCTGACCGGGTTTCTTTTCGTCTGTGTCGCTGCCGGACGCTCCTACCACTGTACCGGTAACTTCCTCTATAACCTCTCCGTCAGGGGTAGTGCGCTGTTTATTTCCGGTGCCGTTCTTCATTTTGTCAAGTCCCATAAGATCGGAAAGCGTGGTGTTCTGCGCCCACTCTTTTGCACCGTCCACGTCCTTTGTCATGCCCATCTGTATAAGCTCGCCTATCGGGCTGTCTTTCGTCAGCCCCTCAAAGGATTTCAGACTCTCGACCGCTTCATAAAGTGCGCGGAAATGCTCCCCGAGATCATTGTTTTTCTCATCCATAAACTCACCTCGATTATTTTGTGCTCATATTTTTTGATATCCTGTTATACACATTATATAATCCCATAATAGAAATGTCAACCATTTCCACCTTTTTTATGAAAAATGCAAAGTTAAGCGTCCTGTAAAGAATTGCTTTACGACATAATAAGTTTTTTCAGAAAAGTCTAAACAAGTAATGACAAATTCTGAAAAATGTGTTATCATTAGTATCAGAGTACGCTGCCCGGAAATGAGATATCTGACAGCATGCAAACATATCATTACATGATAAATTTCGTCTGTTTACGGATACAATATCCGTTCCCCTACGAAGAGGAAGGAGAATACCATGAAGATACTGCTATCTGCCGATGCCTATGCAACTACCCTGACCAACGGAGTCACCGTAGTGCTCAAAACTCTTTACGATACCTATACGGCTCAAGGTCACGAAGTAAGGATACTTACCATGTCGAAAGACCGCGACGCCCACCATGAGGGTGACGTTTATTATCTTCCCTCGTTCAATACACCTCTGTATCCCGATGTGCGCCTGAGCTTTGTAAGGCACCATCCCTATCTTGACGAGCTGAAGGAATGGAAGCCCGACATTGTGCATATTCACACCGAAGGCCCTGCAAGCAAGCTCTCCAAATCCATCGCAAAAAAATCCGATGCGCCTGTTGTTATGACATGGCACACCGACTATGCAAAATTTGCCTTCCATGACCATGCCAATATGAAGGCCGTTGAATGGAGCGTAAAAAAGCTCATGCGCGTTGTATACCGCGGCGCTGATATGATAACCGTTCCTTCATACAAAGCTAAGGCTCTGCTTGACGGCTACAGCCTGAAAAATCCCAACATGGTGATACCGAACGGTATCGTTCTCGGCAGATTCACAAAGGAAGTGACCGAGGAAGAAAAAAAGGAGCTGCGCAGCAGTCTCGGTATAAAGGAAAGCGACAAGCTGCTGGTGATAATATCCAGACTCAGCGGCGAAAAGAACATCGAAGAGATCGTGAACTATTTCCCGTCAGTTCTCAAAGAGGAGCCTGATGCCAGACTTATGATAGCAGGCACCGGCCCCGACAGCAAGCATCTTGAGCAGACAGCCGCCAAAAGAGGCATTTCCGACAAGGTGATCTTTCCCGGCTTTGTGCCCCATGACGATACCTACAAATACTATAAGCTTGGCAAAGCTTTCCTGAGTGCCTCGACCTTTGAGATGCACAGCCTGACATATCTTGAAGCAATGGCATGCGGTCTGCCGCTGGTATGTAGGGACGATCCGTGCCTGCAGGGCGTGCTGTCGGACGGTGAAAACGGATATGTCTATCACGACGAGCAGGAGTTCACCGAGAGAACGCTCAAAATACTGAGAGACCCGGAACTGCAGAGGAAAATGTCTGAAAGCTCACTCAGAATATCCAAGGATTTCAGCGAACAGGCATTTGCCGAGCGCATGCTTGAGCTTTACAAAAGGCTCATAAAAGAGCGCCAAGCTGCCAGTGCCGATTCACAGGACGGATAAACAAGAGTGAAACTACACTCCTCGCACACAGAATAATATTCTAAAAACGACAACACAAAAGTTTTGGCGCAGAGCCTGCGCTCCCCTGTTCGCGGGGATTGATAAACAAGAGGGAAACTAC
>JAFTCS010000012.1 GCA_017454565.1 Clostridia bacterium | reverse complement strand
GTGCGTGAGGCAGCCGCTGCGGCTGTGAACAACGCAGCAAATCCCGGGAGAAGCGGTCATGCCCTTTCTCTCAGGGCATCAGAGGAGATCTACAGGGCAAGGAAAACCGCCGCTGCCCTTTTCAACGCCGGTTCAGAGTCGGACGTGATATTCACGCTGAACTGTACCTCGGCAATAAACACTGTGCTGAAAGGCATACTGAAAAGCGGCGACCACGTTGTAGTGTCATCACTGGAACACAACGCCGTTATGCGTCCGCTCGAAAGCCTTAAAAAAATAGGAGTTTCCTGGACGGAAGCGCAGGTCTATCCTCTCGAAAACGACAGAACGGTAGATTCCTTCCGCAAAAGCATAAATTCCCGGACGAAGATGATCGTCTGCACTCAGGCGTCAAACGTGTGGGGTATAAGACTGCCGGTAGAAAGACTCTCAGCGCTGGCTCACGAGTACGGGCTGCTTATGGCGGTCGATGCAGCCCAGAGCGCCGGCGTTATAAAAATTGACCTGAAGGACAGCAGAATAGATTACCTGTGCGTTGCCGGTCACAAAGGACTTTACGGTCCCATGGGCACAGGCATGCTGATAATCAACAGCGACACAATTCCGGAGCCGCTCATTGAGGGCGGCACAGGCAGCAATTCCCTTTCGTTTGAACAGCCGGACGAGCTTCCGGACAGACTTGAAAGCGGTACGCCGAATCTTTCGGGAATTGCAGGGCTGCGCGCAGGAATGGAGTTTGTCATGCAGACCACTCCGGAAAAAATCTCCGCTCACGAGTTCATGCTCATAAAGAGGCTGTACCGTGGTCTGTCTGCGATGAAAGGGATAGAGCTTTATATGCCGGAGCCTGACCCGGTGTTTTCCGTTCCGATACTCTCGTTCAATTTCGAGGGTGCCGACAGCGAGACAGCCGCATCCATGCTTAACCGTCATGGCATAGCCGTGAGAGCAGGTCTGCACTGCAGTCCGCTTGCCCATAAAATGGCAGGTACTCTGGAAAAGGGTGCCGTGAGAATATCCCCGTCTGTATTCACAAAGCCTTACGACATCGAGCGTACTCTTTCAACTGTCCGTACCGTAAGAAAAGAACTGGGATAAAATCACTGACCGGTCGGGGGCGCAGAGCCTGCGCTCCCAATTCGCGGCGCAGAGCCTGCGCTCCCGAAAACGATGTTTATACTTTTCAGAGTTTCACGGATTCAGATATAATATAAAAGTATTGTTTCCTGAAAAATGCAGGGGCATTTCCTATAAAAAACTTAGGGAGAATATGTTGAAATATTGCAAAAAACAGTTGATAAAATTTTGTTATGTGATAAAATATAAGTAAGTATATTATGGGGCAAATATAGCCTGCTACGTATTGCGGCAGGCATGACATACATACGTTAATGTTGCAGCGGCTGAAAAACATTGTTTCGGGAAATGGAGGAAGTCAGTTTGTGGGATTTTATTGTAAACGCATATAACGGATTCGTATCGCTGATGATGACCTTCAGGGCTACCGATGTTCTGGATATTATGGTGGTGGCCTTCATTATTTACAATCTTATAAAAATAGTAAGAGAAACAAGAGCCGAACAGCTTGTAAAGGGCATTCTTGTACTTATTGTTGCGTTCTTTATTTCGGGTCTGTTCAACCTGAAGATGCTCAATGCTTTGTTCTCGTCATTCTTCCAGTTCTCGGTGCTTGCCGTATTGATAGTTTTCCAGCCGGAGCTGAGAAGCGCGCTTGAACACATAGGCCGCAGCAAGATAGCCAAATACTGGAACAGTATTTCGGGCGGCAAGGGCATGGAAGAGGAGAAAACCAAGCAGATCAGGGCTGTTATCAACTCGGTTTCCGAGGCTGCAAACAATTTCCAGCGTTCAAAGACAGGCGCACTTATAGTGTTTGAAAGACAGACCCGGCTTGGTGATATTATAGACACAGGTACTGTTCTTGATGCCGAACCCTCTGTGTCGATAATCGGAAATATTTTCTTCAACAAGGCTCCGCTGCATGACGGCGCTCTTATCGTGAGAGAGGGAAAGCTTTATGCGGCGGGCTGTATTCTTCCTCTTACCGCAAACAACAGCCTTGTAAGCTCCGAGCTTGGCACAAGGCACAGGGCGGCCATCGGCATAAGCGAAAACAGCGACGCCGTGGCGGTGGTTGTTTCTGAGGAGACCGGCAACATCTCTATAGCGGTCAACGGAGTCATCAACAGAGATTACACCAGAGAGACCCTGAACGTGGCTCTTGAAGAGCTGCTTGTTCCGCAGAAGAGCGAAAAGACGGAAAGAACACCCATCATCTCCGCACCGAAGAAGGGAAAGAAAGATGAACAAGCTAAAAAATAAGCTGAGCTTCAAGCTCTTTTATAATGATAAATTCGTTATGTTTTTCTCCATACTCGTTGCCTTTATCTCGTGGATATATGTGGCGTCCACTACTCAGGAGTCTACGATCTTCACGGTGACTGATATTTCCATTAATCTGCCTGAGCTTACGAACGACATGAGATATTTCAGCGGCGCAGATGTTAAAGCGGAGGTAAAGATATCCGGCAATGCACTTGTAGTAACAAATGTGACCAAGGATGATATTTATATAACGGCAGCCGATGTAAGCTTCATAAATCAGCCGGGCGAATACACGATTGACCTTGTGCCGAAGAAGAGCGGTGTAAAGACCGATTATTCATTTGAATCCTCAGTGTCGCCGTCAAGTCTGAAAGTCTTTGTTGACCGCTACGACGAGGGCAGGGTCATGCAGATAACCGACAAGATAACCGTAAATTCGGTCGCACCGTCCTGCTATGCTTCACAGACAGTGCTTTCACGCCAGTCGGTGAAGATATCCGGAGCGGAATCCATAGTCAACAGCATTGCCGAGGTCGATGCGGAATATACCTTTGAGAACACTCTTTCCGAGACTACGGTGGTAAAGGCGCCGCTTGTTTTCTATGACAGTTCAGGTAAGAAAATCAGCAGCAAATACATCAACGCCGATATTTCAGAGGTTGACGCCACTGTTCCTATCCTTGATGTAAAGCATGTGCAGATCATTCCCAAGATAACCAACATCCCGGAATTGCTTGACCTTGACAGCAGCGTGATACAGGTAGAGCCTTCAACTATAGAGCTTGCTATGGATAAGAAATCCAGCACCACATCAGTTAGTACCTCTGCCATAGATTTCACAAAGGTCACTAAGCAGAACAGCAGGTTTGTGGTCGATATCGAGATCCCGTCAGGCTGCAAGAACATCAATTCCATTGAAAAAGCCGATGTGATCTTTGATCTGTCCGGCATGACGGAGAAAAATATCACGCTTCAGCAGTCAAATTTTGTGATAGAGAATCAGGGCGAGAACCAGACGGCTACCGTTGCCAACAAGTCTCTTCCGGTGCTTGTTATCGGTCCGAGTCAGAAGATAAACCTGCTTACGCAGGTCTCTGTCGTGGCAAGAATAGACATGTCGGATAAATCCACCGTGACCGAGGGCTATGTTGAACGTCCGGTGAAGATAGAGTTCAAAGACCCATTCACCCAATGCTGGGTCGAGGGTACCTACACGGTGAATGTCAAGCTGTCGCCAAAGAACGTCACGCCAGAGGAGTCCTCAGGCGGATAACCGCTTTGGATGATGATAAAAACGTATAAGGAGAAAAAACCGCAATGACTAAGGTTTATTTTGTTATTCCCTGTTATAACGAGGAAGAGGTACTGAACGAGACCATCAAGCGGCTGAGCGCCAAGCTTGAAAAGCTGATAAAGGACGGAAAAGCCAGTAAAGACAGCCGCATGCTGTTTGTTGACGACGGCAGCAAGGACAAGACCTGGAGCATAATCGCCGAAAAGAGCAGCGAGAGCATGTATGTGGGCGGAGTAAAGCTCTCAAGGAACAGGGGACACCAGAATGCGCTTCTCAGCGGGCTGATGACTGCCAAGGAACACGGCTGTGACTGCGTTATATCACTTGACGCAGACCTGCAGGACGATATTGAGGTCATAGACGAGTTTATAGACAAGTACAACGAGGGCTGCGAGGTAGTCTACGGTGTGCGCAACAGCCGTAAGAAGGACACATTTTTCAAGCGCACCACGGCTCAGGGGTACTACAAATTCATGAAAATGCTGGGTGTGGATATCGTCTATAACCACGCCGATTACCGGCTTCTTGGCAGCAAGGCGCTTGACGCCCTTTCGGAATACAAGGAGGTCAATCTCTTTCTGAGAGGAATCGTGCCGCTTATCGGTTACAGGAGCGATTATGTATATTATGAGCGCAACGAGCGTTTTGCGGGCGAGTCAAAATATCCACTGAAAAAAATGATACGCTTTGCAGTGGACGGTATAACCTCTTTCAGTGTGAAGCCGCTGAAACTCATCTCAAATTTAGGTATCATTACCTGTGTGCTGAGCATCATAGGCTTTATCTATGCTCTGGTGTCGTACTGCATGGGCATTGCTCAGTCGGGCTGGGCTTCGACTATATGCTCGATATGGTTTATCGGCGGTTTGCAGATGCTTTGCATTGGTATAGTCGGCAGCTACGTCGGCAAGATATACAACGAGGTAAAGCAGCGGCCAAGGTACAGGATAGAACAGGAGATAATCCACAAGGAGGAATGAAACTCCTGAGACAAACATAAACATATATAAATAAAAAAATAACGGAGGTCTGCAGATCATGCGGCCTCCGTTATCAGCCGCAGAAACAGGGAGATGACGGAATGAAATTCGGAGAGACGATACTTGAATACAAGGATGACATACTGAAAGACCTGGACGAGCTTATAAGGATAGAGTCTGTTTCGGCTACGGATAAAGAGAGTGCCGCAAGAGCGCTGGAGTTCGTTCTTGACATAGCCGGTCAGATGGGCTTTAAGACCAGAAACATAAAGGGCATAGCCGGTCATGCCGAATACGGCGAGGGTGACGGACTGGCAGCCGTACTTGCTCACGTTGATGTTGTTCCGGCGGGAGAGGGCTGGAGCAGTGACCCCTACCGTCTTACCGAAAGGGACGGCAGATATTACGGCAGAGGTGTGGTTGACGACAAAGGGCCGGCAATAGTTGCTCTTTACTGTATGAAAGCTTTGAAGGACAGGAATATAAAGACCCGGAGAAGGCTCAGACTTATCGTCGGCGCAGCCGAGGAGATAGGCATGAACGACATGGATATCTACTTCAAAAACGAGGAGTTGCCCGATATTGCGTTCACACCTGATTCCGACTACGGTATCTGCTGTCGTGAAAAGGGCATTATGCAGATAGAGGTCAGGGCAAAAAGGCACGATGGCACTATGCTTACCTCTCTTCACGGCGGAAGTGCCGTAAATGCGGTTCCATACAAGGCGAGTGCGCTTATCGACTGTACCGAACGGGAGGACAATCAGCTCAGACGGCGCGCAGACGGCAGACAATGCGGTTTTGATTTTGTCTACACTATGGACGGTCTCAGGATAGCCGCAGCCGGAAAGGCTTCTCACGCAAGTATCCCTCAGGACGGCCTTAATGCAGTCGCCCACCTTATAAGGCTTCTTGCAGACGGCTTTGGCAGGGAGTGTCTTGGCAGTCTGTGTACCTTCCTTGATACGGAGATCGGACTTGAAACTGACGGTTCAACTTTGGGAATAGCCTGCACCGACAGGGAATCCGGTGCGCTTACACTTAACATTGGTGTGGCGGATATAGATGATAACAAGGCAAGGGCGCTCATAGATATCCGTTACCCGGTTACAAAGGACAGTCAGGCGGTTTTTGAGACGATACGCAGCAAGGCCGCTAAGTACGGACTTGACGCTGAGATAATGAATCACGAGCTGCCCTTGTCTATGGACGAGGACGCTCCAGTTATAATGATGCTGAGGGAAGCCTATAAGTCAATAATGGGGGTCGAACCGAGGATATACTCCACAGGCGGCGGCACCTACGCAAGGATGCTGAAAAATCACGGTGTTGCATTCGGGCCTGTTTTTGAGGGCGACCCGGCAAAGATACACGATGCCGATGAAGGCATAAGCGTGGAAAATTTCTTCCTGCATGCACAGATATGTCTTG
>JAFTCS010000147.1 GCA_017454565.1 Clostridia bacterium | reverse complement strand
TTTCAGCTGCGATACCGAGTTTGGATTTTCAAGCCCTGTCAGCTCATACGCTCTTTTTGTCATTTCTTCGGACAGCATCAGATCACATGTAATAGCCTGAGTAACGAGATCTCTGTCAATCATCACGCCTCTGTCGTTAATTCTCTGATCCATGTGATAATGATCCCATTCGGAATCGGGAAGCGGAAACCTCTCCAGCCGCTTTCGTATTGCTCTCTCGGTTCTGACATCCTGACGGCAGTACTCCTTAAACCGAACCCAATCCTCCGGGGCATGTTCGGGAAGATTTCTCATCCTGCCGCCGTTGCTTTTTGTTGGTCTACAGGGAACGGAGAAATACTTGATAAGCCGTTCTCCGGCATCATCTTTTTGTTCTCCCGTTTTTAACACCTCCGCAGCAGTTTTCAGCTTCAAGGGAAGTGATAAGCTCGCCGCCCACACCATAGAACACTGCCACGAATCGGGTGACAACCTTGTATTAAAATATTTTGATAAGCAAGTACGCTCGAACTGTGCATTCCATGCCGCTTTGATGATCGAATCGTCAAATATTGCATCTACAACTTCCTGCGGCAGCTGTTCCCCGCAAGCGAGATCGACTATTTTTGCTTCTTCATCATCAAAAGCGTAAGCGAAAAGCAGTATATGAAAATCTCCTTCAACATATCGATAAACGCCGCATTTAGCAAGGTCTACATCGCTGAACGATTCAAGATCGATACTGAGTATTCTTCTTTTATCCGCTATAAAAAACATCTCCAATCACTCTGTATTTGTCTGTATTTATCTGCACTCATCTGCACCTTATAAGAACCGCCGCAGAGATACAGTATCACTCCGGCAGCTCTTATAAGATGCAGACAGGAAAGTCAAACCTCTCCTATCTGCATTGCTTATGTGTTAATAGGTTAATTGTTACTCCGTTAGTAAGCGTTATCCCGCTGAATACGGATTATATGAATTATATAAATTAGACATATTATATGGATTGTGTAGACTTATTCCGATCACGACTTAAGATAATCGGGGAGATCGTCCTCACCGAAAATGCTCTCACCATCATCGTCGCTTTCGATCTCGGTAAAATCAGATGCAGCAGAAGCCCTGCCTGCAAGACGCTCGCCGTCCTTGATCTTCTGAATATTGCCCAGACCGGCAGCTACACCGCGATTGCCGTTTGCGTTATAAGCGTAGAAGTTTACGGACACATTACAGTAGTCTCCGGAACCGCATTCCATCGGGTCGATAATGGGCTGAACCTTGCGGTCAACGATCTGCGGAGCGTCCTTGCTGTTGGCATTCACGAACATAGCATCTGCATAGGCTTCATCGTCAGGACGGTCGATGTCGCCGTCACGAAGAGGGAGCTTAAGATTCGGAGGGAGCTTGCCGCCCCACTTCTTACTTCTGCCAAGTTCCTTTGCCGCCTCTACAGCTGACTGAATTCTTGCGATAGTCTTCTTGTCGTCCTTGGGGATAATGCAGGAAACGCTGTACTTCTCCTCGCTGCCATTGATCGAGCGAGGCTCCCAGATGTTTGCAAAACTGATGCGGCACGGAATGATAACCTTGGTAGCCTGATTCTTATTTCTGTTCTGAATGTTTGTCATAAGTATTTACCTCCAAAAAAATATAAATTGTTAGATATTGTTTCACGCAGTTCTGTGTTATTACTCGCCTTCATCGGGAATAGCTGCAAATTCCCGATCGGGTGTTTCAGGTGTTGCTGTGAGATCAATAGCCTCTCTCGGATCATCCTCGTGAACCAATGTCAGTTTACCTTGCGGTTTCTTAACATAAGCACCAAGAAGTTCTTTGAACTTTTTCTTACCCATCATTTTTTCAAACTCGGTTAAGCTGATAAGCTGCTGCTTGTAAAGGTCTGTATAACCGTTAGCCACAGCCGTATCAACGACAGCCTTTGTGTCTGTAAATACTCTTTTGCTTCTTCCCTCAACAACCTTATATCCGGGGATCGTCACACCATGATTGATCGCCTCGGAGCTTACGAAAGCGAAAACAGATTCTATCCATGAGCTGATACGGTTCAGCGTAGGTAAGATTTGTGCAAGCTCTGTTAAAGAAACTAATCCGGGCTGCTTAAAAACAGGAACCTTGCAGTTCTCACTGTTATCGGCAGGAGACGCCCTTATCCCGTCACTTGGCACCGATTCATCACTAAATGCACCTTCATTAAAAGCACCTTCATCGAGGTCTAAGAATTCCTCTCTGCATAGTGAAAGCGCTTCATCTTTACAAGCCTTGCATACAGGCTTTGCACGGCAGAAGCGGCACCAATCTCCAGCTTTTTGTTCGCCCTCGCCTTCATACGCAAGTTTTGCTGTTTCCCTGATGCTTTCGCCCCAGTTTTCAAGCTCCTCTCTCGTGCATTCAAAGGTACTGATATTATCAAGCCTCGGCTGGATAATGCTCATACGGACAATCTTGATATCGTAAATATATCCATAGGCGGCTAAACCGCCGAGTGCGTAAAGCATCATCTGCGAGTTATGATCGGCATCGACAAAAACACCTTGTCCCGTCTTGAAATCTGCTATATGCAGAACGCCACTACCATTTTTGTCATTACCTACAATCAGCATATCTGCCGTACCGAATCCTGATGGAGCGATGTGGGTGTATTCGACCCTCTCCTCCACCATAACAAGCGGTTCGCAGCCGTTTCGTTTCATTTCCTCGATGATGCTTATAACAAATTCCGCATAAACATCTGTGATTTGGTCGATCTCCTCGGTGTAATATTCTTTCGATTGAGGGCGCTTTACCCTTTCCTTCAGATATTTTCTTACCTTGTATTCGCACACCTCATGAGCAAATGTACCCTCAGCGGCATACACAGAAGATTCGTTTGGAAACTGCTCCTGAAGCCGTGCGGAAGGCGGGCAGTTGAGCCATTGCTTCGAACTTGATGCAGAAAGTAGTGCGTGTCTATCCGGCATTTTTTTCACTTCCTTTCACAG
>JAFTCS010000146.1 GCA_017454565.1 Clostridia bacterium | reverse complement strand
TTTTCCAGCGATTTTCTTTTATAATAGTATACAAACTTTTCAGCCCGGATTTGGTGCTTTTCACGAAATGTGAGAACACCGAGTCCGGGCTGTTTTTGTTGTTACATATGAGAGAAACCTGCTATTCACCGTCATACGGTTTTCAAAAAAAGCTATGCCTGTATTATAATAGCAATTTATATAAAAGCGGAGTTTTATCGTTGTGCAAATCTATGAAAATAGAAAGGCGGTCTTACTTTTAATGTTTCATTTTGTTGTATATTATAAAGATGTAAATTATAATCTGATATTATAATTACCTCCGCCTTAAGTATTATCACTAGTGGCGGAGGCTGGATCGTTGACAAATTTAAATCGCTGTGCTAAAATAGGATTAAAGAAGATACACCAATATATACAGCTGTTCATATATCAGCGGAAAGGAGCAGTATTATGAAAGAATGCAAGCTTCGTTCAGTAATGATGATCTTTATCTCTTCCCTGTTTATCATGGGTTCTTCCTGCGGTAAAAGCAATTCGTCTTCAGGATCAGATGCTGTATCAAACAGCGAAGACAGCTTCCTCCAGGCTTCTCCCACAAGCCTTCTGAGTGTACCTGAATCAGACACGGCTTTCTCCAACGGCTTTATCTACTACGGCTATAAAAACAGCCTGATCGAATTTGATACGGAATCAGGCAAAACCGCCACTATCAGTCCAAAAACATCCGAGAATACTTTTTTGTCTTGCTATTCGCCGTATGACGGATATATATATGCCGTTAAAATGGTCCTTGATACTACCGATAACACCGAGTCCTATTCTATCGTAAGGATAGATTTCAACACCTCCGACATGGAGGAGATATACTCTCCCGAGGACAAAGCCGATGTGATAGACTGTATGACTGTGAGCAATGACGGCAGACTGTTCTTTTCACAGGGTCACTTCACGGGCGGCAACACGGATGAGAACGGGTTTTGCAAGGATTATTATGTATATTCCTATGATATAAGCAGCAAGAAGACCGAAAAACTGGTCTGCGCAAGCTCATACTATATTTATGATGATACTATATACTTCACAAGACTGAACGAAAGCTCCAACACAGAACGCCTCTTTTATGCAAAGATATCAAAACCCGATGATATCACCGATACGAAGGCAGATGTTGTTGCTTATGTCAGCGAGAACACTCCGTATATGTATTACCCCGTTGACGGAAAGGTGTATTATTCTACAAACGATAACACGCTTCGCTGCTATGATGTCGCTAAAGGTGAAAGCTCGGATGTCTGCACCTTTGACGACGAGACATATGTGCGCTATTTCCAGAAGTGGAACGGAAAGATGATAATACTTCTGAGAGAACATTGCAAGGACTCGAAGTGGTATCAGTACGGACTTTATTATCTTGACAAAAACAACAAGCCCGTAAAAATACTCGACGAGGAATACTTCAACAAGGATTATCCGCTTGGCTTTGAGTATATTGATTTTATGACGATATTTGACGGTTGTGACAGCGGATTCATCATCTCGAACTATAACGTTAGTGATGACAGAAGAGTGTATCTTGTTGATAAAGACTTCAAGCTTACAAAGGTGATAGAAACAGGCGGCTGGGATTACAAGTCCTATGAGGAAGAACAGCAAAAGATCGAAGAGTTAACGCAGAACTATCAGGACGGAGGACAGTAATGAGCGTACTTCGGGTTGAAGATCTTGTGAAAAGATACGGCAAAAAGACTGCACTGCGAGGGATAACCTGTGAGTTCACCACAGGGATAAACGCCTTTCTGGGGCCAAACGGCGCAGGCAAAACAACTATCATGAACTGCATCTCGGGAGTTATCCCGAAGACCGGCGGCGGCGTTTTTCTTGACGGTGTTGATGTTTTCAAAATGGGGAAAGACTACCGCAGGAAGCTTGGCTATCAGTTCCAGTCACAGCCCTTTTATCCGGGCTATACTGCACATGACTTTCTGGAGCTTTTCGGGCTTCTGAAAGGCATCCAGAAGGAATATATCGACAGCGAGATAAAGCGTGTGCTGGAGCTTGTGAATCTGTCTGAAAACCTCAATGACAAGATACGCTCTTTTTCCGGCGGAATGAAACAGCGCCTGGCGATAGCCCAGACAATAATGGGCAGCCCCGATATACTGATATTCGATGAACCGTCGGCCGGACTGGACCCTTTTGAAAGAGAGCAGTTCAAAAGGATAATGATGGAGCTTAAAGACAGGTGTATAATCATCATCTCGACTCATATCGTTTCTGATATCGACACTATCTGCGACAGGCTGGTCGTGCTCAACAAAGGCTCTGTGATAGCAAACGACTGCCCCGATAAGCTTTGCAGGAAGATCGAAGGGCTTATATGGAGCATACCTCGTGACGAGCTTTCAATGATACCGCTCAAAGAGGTATATTTTGAGGATACGAACGCCAAAACAGTTTCCGAAACAAAACCCACTCCGAATGCTGTTTTGCAGACGCCAACCCTCAACGATCTGTATTTTTGCGGACAGCTGAGGCAGGACATTTTTGCAGGCGGTGAGACTGCATGAAACTGTTCACCTTTATCATTAAAAAGGCTATGAAGCCCACCGTTATACTTACGGCAGGGCTTTTATGTGCTGCCCTTGTTTTTATGTGTGCTTCATTTAACAGCAGCTATGGAAAGGCTGATGACTACAAAAAGATACTTTCCGGATTTTCGACAGCAAAAGAAGGCTATGAGTTTTCAAAAGGTAAAAGCAGCATGATCTCTGACACCGGCAACGAGATCTATGCCAAAGCTGATAAGTATATAAATTCACACAACAACGGCGGCGTTCCGGGAGTGCTTCCCAACAGCATGGTAGATGAGCTGTTGGAAGCAAGGTCCGCAAGCTATGAGAACAGCAAACAGATCTATACCATAATGAGCAAACAGCTGTATTCTCAGGCAAAGAGCTGCGAGCTTATCTCAGAGCGTGTCGAGGGCTACAGCAGGAACATAAGGCGTGGAGTCAAGGATGAATACTCCCTTAAAACAGCAGAGCTTATGACAGATGACTACACAGAGGTGCTCCATAACGAAGAAAGCTCTGATACTGTTTATGACACCAGAGCGGCGGATAATTTCACGGACTTTTTATCTTCAGAGATAATATCATATATAGGCATCTTCATGCTGACTTTCTCTGTGTTCTCGTCGGAGCTCCAGAGCCGAAGATTTGCAAGCATCAGGATAAGTGCATACGGTGCAAAAAAATATGCCGCCGCAAGATCTTTCACAGGTCTTTTGCAGGCCGCAGTTTTCTTTACAGTGTTCTGCTTCGCTCTCGTTTTATCAGTGCTCATATCCTCCGGCAGCAGCATATTGTCTATGCCTGTACAGTATCTGAAAGGGTTCGAGCTTTCACATCTTTCCCTAAGCTTCGGCGGTTTCATCCTTTATGTTTATGCAATAAAGCTTATCCACCTGCTTGCGCTTGCTGCCGCTTCGATGCTGATCTCCCTTATATCCGGAAAAGTCATCGTCTCGGCCTTCGGCTCGGGAATGATATTTGCGCTTTGCATAGCGGCAGGACGCCTGGAAGGCGCTGCCGGACAGATCCTTTCCTGTGATATCATCGGCATGAGCAACGATATAAACGTTATTGATCTTGGCGGCTCACCAATAAGAGTCATTTATATTTTCACAGCAGCGATGATCGCTTTTACGCTCATCAGCTTTCTTATGATAATACTGTTATCAAAAAGGAGGCGGTGCTATGCTTAAAGTGCAGACAGAGCGTCTCTTTAAATACCACAAGGTGATGATACTCGTCCTGATAATAATGATCGCAGCTTCAAGACTGGTCGCAGACAGGGTCATGAAAAGCGAGAGCGTTTCTCCCTATAAGAGCGCTGCGGTGTCGGAGCGTTTCGATGAACTTTTAGAGCAGAGCGAGGGGATGACCCTGGAGCAATGTGCTCAGTTTATCGAGACCAGACAGTTATCGTCCCTTAAAGGCGGAGCCGAACAGGACGAGATCACCGCTGTGATGCTCTACCGCTCGGAGCTCCAGAAATGCTTTGAGGTCAGAGGCTATCGCAATTACTGCCTGTACGGCAAAGGGATAGTCAGCATAGATATCCCGAAGGATATAAACACAAACAACGAAAAGTATGCCGGGTTTGCTGTGCCAAAAGTGGTAAACTCCGATGCGTTTATGAAATATCTATATCTGTCATCGTTCAGCCTTATACCTGTTATCATACTGCTGCTCACAGCTGTACTGCGTGCCGACAGCTATGAGAAAGGCGTGGAGAGGCAGATAATGCTCTCGGCTGAAAGAGCCGGGTTTCACAGGGTCAGAGAATGGATAATGATCTCGGAGATCACTCTTGTGTGTGCTGCAGAACAATTGTCACTGCTCATAATGTCGGGAACGCTCGGGAGGAATGAATACAGCTCTGCTCCGCTGCAGAGCGTGACTGGGTTCACAACGTCGGCTTTTCGGGGGACTATCACACAGTTCATTGTATTCATCATCGCAAGGCAGCTTTTAAGCGCTGTGCTGTGCTATCAGGTGTTTGCGATACTTGCGCAGAAGCTTTGTTCTGTCAAGAGATATATACTCGCTGCTTTCGGCATAACGGCGCTGATGTCACTTGCTTCATATTATATCCCCGAACTGTCGCCCTATATGTTTGCTTCGATCGGCAAAACCGAAAACATGGCCTATAGCCTTGATTATATAAGCATCATCGACGGTTCGGAAGCGCCCCTCGTCATCATTTTGATGTCGTCGGTGATCTGCGGTCTGATCATTTGGCGAAGAGCGGAAAACTAAATTAGCGTGAATTCATTTGAAGCCGGGCTTTCTTTGCAAGGAAGCCCGGGTTTTTGCGTCCTGACAAAACTAGCCCCGAATCCTGCTTATCTGCAAGATTCGGGGGTGAGAGTGTTATTATTTATGATGTTCTGTGTCTTATATACCAAAGAATCAAAAGCCCTATGCTGACTACAAACACTACCAGCGCGATTATTGGCACAGCTTCAAATATTATACCTATCAGTCTGCCAAAAGCGTCTTCGCTCTTAAAAGGATAAACCAGCCTAACAGTGTTTGTCTTTACGTTATATTCAATATAGGCATCATCTTTTTTCATCCCATCAATATCAAACATATCCGAAGTCTGCAATATCTCACCGTTTTCATCAAGAATAATTACTTTGAACTTGTAGTCGCCGTGAATCATGTCCCAACCTACAGCTGTTTTCCTACCATCGAGTGTACAGGTAAAATCATTCGATGATTCACGTTGTTGGTTCTTTCTTAATTCAGGTTCTGTAAGATTTCTTTTCACATGACAGGAAAAGCTGACAAATCCATTATCATTATACTTGCAAAGCTTCTCGGTATCAAAGCCGAACCGCTTCATATTCTCTTCGTTTTTTTCGACATATCGATCATCGCTCTTGTCAATTTTGATCAAGAGATCAATATAACAGGCTTCATCGGTAATATCTTCGGATTCTATTATGATATTGTAGGTATAACGATCGGTCCTTGCAAATGCTTGAATAGATAACAAGTGCGTTCCGAGCAAAAAAGCAATTGTACATAGGAGAATCTTTTTCACCATTGCCATTCCTCCAATAATAAAACATTACTAAATATGGCACAAGAATATAGGCTAACAATATAATCTAAATCAGATTCTAGAATATAATACTTTTGTCCCCAAGATGATACTCTTAAAAACAATTGATTTGCAACATCATCTCTATATATACCTGTAACGATTACATAATGGTCAGTGGTTTTATTGCCATTTTCCTCATCATATCACAAGAACAGCAAATTGTCAAACTCGGTGTCTCCGAGCATTGACTTATCCACCTTGAAGGTCAGAACATGGGAGTGTAGGACTTGTAACAACAGCTGTACCATGGCTTGTAAAGCCTGTGATACTATGATATAATTTTAATGATTTATAACCAAACCTCAGTTTTTCATTCTATATATGAGACGACAATACGGATACATGAAAGTGTGAGGTCATGAAAATCGGATTTGATGAACTGATGCGGCTGGAAACAAGGTCGATCACATCATAACCCACACTCTTCCCGAACGGATAATATGGGAGGTGCCAATGGTCGCCTTTATATTTTGCCCAAACAGCGACAGCAAGGAAATATAAAGCGGTCGCTTTTTGTCTCTTTATTCAGCCGGAAGGCTGCGTCAGACCGCCGCTTCCCTTGACTTTTCAGCTGAAACATGGTATACTATATCCAATAATTAGCAAACCTGCCGAAAGGCAGCGACGCAAAGCCAAGGGTCTAATCCAAGAGGTATGACAGCCGGTTGCAGCTTTGGCAATGCGTCGCAGGATGCGTTGCTTTTTTTGTTACAGGAGGTAGAAATATGAGGCTTACAAAAGTTTTGGGGACACTGTGTTCTGTGGCTCTGGCGCTTTGCGCAGAGGGGGCTTTTAGTCTCCCTGCTGGTGCTGCAGCGGTGAAAACTGTCAATGTCACATCTTACGGTGCCAACGGTTCCGACTCCGCCGATGACACAGATGCTTTCCAGAAAGCGCTGGATGCAGCAAAGGGCAGCTCGGTGCCGGTCAAGGTGGTCGTGCCGTCGGGCAGATACTATATCGGAACTCCGTCCGGCAAGTCTGCCAGGTCTTTGAGGATATATTCAAACACCACTCTCCAGATGGACTCCGGCGCTGTGCTCATGCGTCAGAAAGGCGCTCCAAGCGTTTATATTATGGAGACCGACAGCCAGAAGAATATAACCGTCAACGGAGGGACCTTTAACGGGAACGCCCAGACCACCACCCAGGCAAAGGGTCTTGTGTCCTTCCGCTCAACGGACAATATAACCCTCTCGGGCGTAACGTTTCGCAACTACTGCGGAACTCACTGCGTGGTCGTTGACGGCGCACAGGGTTTGACCGCTGCTAACTGTACCTTTACTGATTTCAAGCCCTTCACAGGCTCCGCCAGTGCCTATACCTCGCAGACCAGCTCCACATCTTACTGGTCGGCAGAGGCTCTCCACATAGACTTTGTAGAGCCCGAGGGCGGCTCGGCAGGCAGGAACATGAAAAACATCAGTGTCTACGGCTGTAAATTCGCCGGCGTTCCTACTGGTGTGGGCACCCATCACGTTTATGACACCCTCACAGCCGACAGCATAAAGATATACGGCAACACCTTCACAAACTGCTATTACGGCTGCTGCAATGCGGCGAATTTCAAGAACTTCGAGTTTTACAGCAACAAGGCCACCAACACCCCGACCCTTATCCACGCAGAGAACACAAGGGGCTCGGTATATAACAACACCCTTGACAATTCGTCCTATAAACCCGGCTCCGATATAAAGTCCAAGATCTATAACTTCGGCACGAACCGAATGGAGCTCGGCGCTATGTCTGCTTTTGAGCTGTCAAACACCAAGACAGGCTCGAAGATAGATATGACAAACAGCACCTCTCTTGAGATATACTCGAACACGATAAAGACCGCCAACTACAGCGGCGGCTCCGACAGCCGGATATGCGGCATCCACGGCTACTACAGCTCCGTTATCAACGCCCACGACAACATCGTTACCGGGGCTCCCTACCGTGGCATATATGTTGACACCGGCAAGGCAACGCTCAAAAACAACTATCTCGACAAGTGCAATGACTCGGTATATGTCAGCAACAGCACAGGCTCCGCTGTTTCGGGGAACACTATAATAAACACCACGGCAAGGGCGGTGACCGCCTACACCAACA
>JAFTCS010000145.1 GCA_017454565.1 Clostridia bacterium | reverse complement strand
TCTCTTGCTTCTTTGTTCATTTTTACCTCCTGTCGTCTGGCCAGAGAAAACAATTAAAATCTGTACGTCAGGTGTTTTTTCTATGTATTGTTGAGACCATTAATGGGAAAAGTATATAATAACTTATGATAATAATACTATTTATTATACAAAATGTCAACCACGGAAATAAATTTTGTGCAGTAATATACACCATGGAAAATTATCAAAAAAATAAGGCAATACGGCACAAAGACAGCATCACGTCAGAATTATCCGGAGCTGTGTTTATGCGGTATTGCCCTGAAATAAGAGTTCACATCACTTTTTGCCGAAGAGTCCGCCGAGACCTGCGCCTATTCCGCCGAGCTTGTCAAGACTGATCTTTGACTTGATACCGTCCACTATGGGCTGTACCTGCTCCGGAGGAATATTGCCTGCAAGCTCCTTTACAGTGCCTACGGGATCCTTTTCAAACTTTTCCTTCATGGTTTCGTCGCCGCTTATCTTTGCAGCCAGTTCGCCTATTTTTGCTTTGATATCCATTATGAATTGCTCCTTTCATTATAGCTTTTGCCTTAATATATTACATCACAGTCTGATAATTGTCAAGTCGGCTGCCGGCGCAGTTCATGGCAGCCGCACGAAAATAATTGTATTTTTTGTCTATCTGCTCCAAAAGTTAAACGTCCCGTCTCCCGGCGGAGAGCAGCTTTGTCTGTTCCGTCAGTCACCCCTTGCGGAGCACTTTCGTTAAGAGTGTTTCGCTCTCTGCGGAGAGCGACGAGGGACGCTGGTCTCGCCTGTCGGCTCGGTCGGTGCTTCTGCTTCGCAGAGGTCTCCACCGGAGACCCGCACCCCTCGACCCTGCCGCCTTTGAAAAGGCGGGCGAAACTTTTATGTTGTCGTTTTTGGAAACAACTTCTGTGCGCGAGTAGTGTAGTTTCCTCTTGTTTATCTTTCCCCGCGAATCGGCACCGGCGGCTCGTCGGCGCTGAAATATGCGTCCATTATTTTTTGGGCTGCGGTCACGGCTACATAGCTTTTGGCGCCGTGCTCTACCATTACGGCTATGGCGATCTGCGGGTCATCGTATGGTGCGAAACAAATGAAGTTTGCATGGTCAGACCCGCTGTTTTCGGCAGTGCCCGTCTTGCCCGCAACTTTTACAGGATAATCCGCAAGCGGGCCATAGCTTTCGGCAGCATGCAGCATGGCTTTTTTCACCGCGTTCAGATTTTCGGAGCTTACCCACATGCTGTCTGCAAGCTGTGAGCGGGTTTTTGTCACTGTTTTGCCGTCAGCGCTCACTATCCTGTCAACAACATGCGTTTTAAGCCTCGTACCGTTGTTGGCTATGGTAGCTGCATAGGCTGCAAGCTGCAGCGGCGTGAACTGATTGTCCGACTGTCCTATGGCAGCCGGCGACACAGACGCACTATACCATTTTGTACCCATCAGACTGCTGTATTCAGGTCCAGCCAGAGTTCCGGCGCTCTCGTACACCTCAACACCGGTCTTTACGCCAAGACCACAGCGCACAGCATATTTGTCAAGAAGCTCTATCCCCAGCCGTCTGCCGGCTTCGGCAAAATACACGTTGCAGGAATTGACCATTGCACTGTCCAGTTCCTGATCTCCGTGATATCCCATGCACCACAGTCTCAGTCCGTTTTCGGTGTATACTCCGTTGCAGGTAATCAAGGTATGCTGTCCGATTTTCCCCTCCTGCAGGGCAGCCGAAGCCGTAAGCGGCTTGAATGTTGAACCGGGCGCAAGAGCACCGGCAAAAGCCCTGTCAAACAGCGGTGAAGCTTCATCTCCGGCGAGAGTCTCGTAATCATCATAATAGCTTGCAAGATCGTATCCCGGCCAGCTTGCCGCACACAGCACCGAAAAGTCCCTGACATTCAGCACGACTGCCGCAGCGCCTTTACAATCTGCACCCATGTTTTTGTCGCCAACCATCTCAGCATAGTCGTTTGCCTGCTGAACAGCCTCCTGCAGTGCCTGCTGAGCCTTGACCTGCAGGCGGGAATCTATGGTCAGATACACCGAGCTGCCGGGGCTTGCAGGTTCTGTCCTCACCAGAGTGATATTTCCATCTTCATCCTCTTCATATATCATTTTGCCGGGTGTTCCCCGCAGCTCAGTCTCAAAGGCAGCTTCTATGCCGCTTTTGCCAACTATATCCGTGTACGAATATCCCTGATCTCTCAGTTCTTCATATTCCTCCTGTGAGATCAGACCGGTAACTCCAACTATATGCGGAGCCGCCGAACCGTTTATATATGTGCGACGCGCAGCCGACTCTATGCTTACCCCGCGGATACCGCTCATTCTCTCGGATATTGCAGCCATTGATCTTTCGCTGAGGTTATCGGCAAAAATATACGGCTTTTCACGGCTGAAAGCCATCCTTTCCATATTATAGCGAACGCTCACTATTCTCCTGGAAATTTCCGCAGGATAATCACCGCAGCCGTATTTTTCCGCCAATGCCATCAGCAGCTCCTGTGGATCCGGACAACCGGTACTGTTTATCAGAGAGTCCGCTTCACTTTTATTATTATAGTCAAAAACAGGATCTCCGTTTTTGTCGATAACTACAGGCAGGATATCAGTCCATTTTTCACCGCACTTTTCGGTTATATCCGTAAGGTCGGCTATTATGCCGTTCAGCTCGTCGCTGCGGATAAACAGCTTGTTAAGAACTATCCTGTAGCTTGCTATATTCCGGGCAAGCGGTTCGCCGTTGACATCAAATATTTCCCCGCGTATATTGTCGCCGGTGATGGTGTAAACATCGTATCCGTTGATATCCGAGTACATTTCCGCCTGTACTACCTGCCACTGTATGAGTCTTGCCAGAAACACTGCCGCCGCAGTGAGTGTTATGCCTGCTAAAATTGCCGTCCGTTTTCCGGAAAGTCTGTTTTCCAATGAAACCACCTCCTTTCACATCCTTTTACATTCACCCAGCGCCAGCGTGACTAAAAAGAATGTACTCCAAACCGTAAAATACCGGAACAGCCAAAAGTGTGCAGAACATCCTTGGTATGTAATGATTTGTAAAAATATGCCATCCGTCTGAATATCCTCTCATAAGATGAAAGACGATAAACTGCATGGTCAGCACAATAACAATAGCCGCAAATGAAACTGCCGCTACAGTGAATAACCTTCTCTTAAAGAAATTTTCAAAAAGCAGACTCATACAATAACAAGCAACAGTCAGAACTACAGAATAAAATCCGATCATACCGCTGCATGAAATGTCAGAGAGCACACCGCACAGGGCTGCAAATATTATTGAAGGGACCTCGCTCTCAAATGCGGCTATCGAAAGCGCCGCCGCGACCGCAAGCACTGATCTTGAGCCGAAAATTTCAAGCACAGGACAAGGAAGCGACTGCAATATTATGGCTGCAAGGCACTCAAAGCCGCAGATAAGCCATCTGGTTTGCCGTGAGACAGTCAAAGGTCATTTCTCCTTTAGCGGCAGCTCATCCTTGCCGCTGAAATCTGTTATTATCGCCGCGCTGACAATGCTCCCGATATCTTCATAAGGCTCTATTTCAGCCATGGGCATAGAAGTAAAAGCGTCCGTGTAAACGGAGCTTATCCTGCCGATCTGCAAATTCTTAGGGAAGATGCCGCCATAGCCCGACGTCACTACTATATCCCCCTCAGTTATACCGCTGCCGGAAGGAAGATTTTTCATTGACGTCCTGCCTTTGTCGGAAAGAGCAGCACTGCCGCTTATAACTCCGCCGCTTCCTGTCCTCTTCACTACAGCGCCAACGGCAGCATCAGGAGAAAAAATGGTAGTCACCCGGCAGGAACGCATGGAAACACCGCTGACAAAGCCGACCAGCCCCTTTTCTGTAACCACAGGCGCATTAAGCTCTACTCCGTCAAAGGCACCCTTGTCCAAAGCAAAGCCGCAGAAATCATCGTTTGGGTCACGGCTTATTACCGAAGCTGTTATAAGAGAAACAGAGCTGTTCTGCTTTTTGATGTTAAAAAATTTCCGAAGCTCCTCATTTTCCGCCATGATATCATATTGCTCCGTAAGCTCCTCACGCAGATGTCCGTTCTCCTCGCTGAGCCTTGACACCTCGGCTTCAAGCTCCTCGCGGCTCTTTTGCGGCGGGTCAGCATAACCACCCGCAAGCTGCTGTACAGGCATAAGTATATAGCTCTCTATGAATCCGCTCACATATCCGTTGCCTGCTGAAATAAGAGAAATTATCATCAATGCCGCCGTCACTCCGGCAAGAACGCGGAAGCCTCTGGTGCTGAATATGTTCTTCAATCCGGGTCACCTGTCAGCATGCAGAGGTCCCCACAGGACAGCGTGACAGCGGCTTTACCCTTGTCCTGCGGGAAACGAGCCTTTCAAGCCTCATTCCTGCGCCCAATGCAACACAGTCCAGCGGATGATCGGCTGTGCGCACCGACATGCCTGTTTCCTGAGCGACCAGCAGCTCTATACCTCTGAGAAGCGCTCCGCCGCCGGTAAGCACTATGCCATTGTCTATGATATCGGCAGAAAGTTCGGGTGGGCTCTGTTCAAGCGTGGTGCGTATGGCTTCTATTATGATGGAAAGCGGATCCGCAAGCGCGTCCCTCACCTCTGACGCGCTGAGCACAATATCCCCCGGGAGACCGTCTGACAGGCTTCTTCCCTTTATTTTAAGCTTACCCTCGCCCTCAAATGGATATGCCGAGCCAAGCTCTAACTTTATTTCCTCGGCGGTGCGCTCACCTATGAGCAGACCGTATTTTTTCTTTACATAATGGATGATGGCCTCATCAAATTTATCCCCTGCGACCCTGACCGAATATGACGTCACCACATCGTCCAGAGAGATGACCGCCACCTCGGACGTTCCTCCGCCGATGTCCACCACCATGCTGGCAGTAGGCTCGCTCACAGGCAGTCCGGCGCCGATAGCTGCCGCCATAGGCTCCTGAATTAGCTCCACCTGCTTTGCTCCCGCCTGACGCACGGCCTCTTCGACCGCACGTCTTTCCACACCTGTACAGCCTGACGGTATGCACACCACTACTCTCGGTCTGCTGAACGACGATGACCTTACGACTTTTTTTATAAAACGTCCCAGCATTTCCGCGGTTATGTCGAAATCCGCAATAACACCGTCTTTCAGCGGTCTTACAGCAGCGATGGAGCCCGGCGTCCTGCCGATCATCTCCTTTGCCTCCCTGCCCACTGCGGCTACCGCGCCGCTGCGGATATCCACCGCCACCACCGACGGCTCGCGCATTACTATTCCCTTGTTCCTCATGTATACCAAGGTATTGGCCGTACCAAGGTCTATCCCGATATCCCTTGAAAACATCTGTCATGCCCCTTTCATAACTATAGCGATCCAACTTAATAAGCGCATTAAATAGACTTCCTCGGAAACTGGAGAAGTGCCGGATTTCGCAGGATATTTTGTGCCGGACAATGTGTCTCGAACGCCGCTGTACTTTGTGTACTGCAAGTGAGAGACACGCAGTACGGCGCAAAAGAGACAAGATAGATGGTGCTTCGGAAGTTTCTGAGGAGGTCTAATGTTGGGACGCTGTCCCAAAACCTGCTAAGGGGATTCTCGCCCCTTAGAACAATCGGCAGGGGCTCTGCCCCATGCACCCCGCAGCCTTTGAAAAGGCTGGCGAAACTTTGTTGTTTGTCAACTTATAAATCTGATATTGGTTTCTTTGACAAGGATGATTATATTCCAAAGGACATGTCGCCTCTGCATGAAATATGTCACAGGCATGTTATTTATAAAAAAATACTCCTCTTCCAAACGGAAAAGGAGTACAAGCGTTTATTTTTGTTTCGGACAAGAACACATACAATTTTTCTTGGGCTTCGCTCATAGCTTTCCGCTCGAACCGAAGCCGCCTTCTCCGCGCTCAGTGTCACCGAGAGTCTCAGCTTCAACAAATTCGGCGCAGATCACGGGCATTATCACCATCTGGGCTATCCTCTCGCGGGGTTGGATAGTA